>NZ_JALBGW010000329.1:0-1386 GCF_023006485.1 Neorhizobium sp. BETTINA12A | reverse complement strand
AGTTCGCCGCCATGGGCGTGACCGTGGAACAGCGCGAAGACGCCGACCACGGCAGCCGCCGCCGGAACCGGCAGTTTCACCGCCGTTGCGACAAGCAGGCCAAGCCCGATGACCGAGGCGAGGATCGCCGGTTCGACGAACGGAAGGCTTATGCCGCCGAGCGCGAGCAGGAAGCCGGCGGCCATGGTGCCGACGAAAGCTGCGGGGACGATCCACAGCGCATTGCGGTTGCCGTCGGTTCCGATCTGCGCCGCCCAGAGGCCGACTGCGACCATGACCAGGATATGGTCGGCGCCGAATAGCGGATGGGAGAAACCGGCGAGGAGCGATCCGTGTTCTGCCGGATTGAGATGCGCGAAGGCAGGTGCGGTGGCGGCGGCAAGAACGGCGGCGGCGAGCGAAAAGCGTTTCAGCATTTGGGTCCCCTGGAAATTATGTGCATGCGGAATGACTGCGAAGATAGGCAAGGGCTTTGTGGCTGTCCATCGGCAATTGCCGCGGCGGAAGGCTCGGTACTACGTCATTCACCTTAGTCCGTGGAAGGTGCCGTCTTAGACTCTACGCTCCATTGTTTTACGGCGGCGAACACATTATGTCCGGTATATGAATCTGATGCAGGAGACTCTCAGCGTGCTCGACGACGAAGACGACAAGGACGACAAGACCAAGGAACTGCCGCTCGGCAAGGAAACGGAAGCGAATCTTTTCAAGTCGCGTTCGATCTTCATCTATGGAACGATTACCCAGGAACTGGCGCAGAAGGTCAACACGCAGCTCGTGGCGCTTGCCGCCGCCAGCGACGAAGACATCCGCGTCTATGTGAGCTCGCCCGGCGGCCACGTGGAATCGGGCGATTCGATCCATGACATGATCAAGTTCATCAAGCCGAAGGTCTGGATGATCGGTACGGGCTGGGTCGCATCGGCCGGCGCGCTGATCTATGTGTCCGTTCCGAAGGAACGCCGCATCTGCTTGCCGAACACCCGCTTCCTGCTTCATCAACCGTCCGGCGGCACCCGCGGCATGGCATCCGATATCGAGATTCAGGCCCGCGAAATCATCAAGATGAACGAGCGGCTGAACAGGATCATGGCCGAAGCCACTGGCCAGTCGGTCGAGAAGATCGCCGCCGACACGGACCGCGATTATTGGCTGTCAGCCGAAGAGGCCAAGGTCTACGGCCTGGTTTCGAGGATCGTGACGTCGCAGAGCGAAATCTGATCGCTCTCTGCCATTTGAATTTGAAAAGCCCCGCCGGCTGCCGCCGCGGGGCTTTTTGTTGTTTGCGGCTCGCATTGCCCGCGGATGGGCCCATGCGGTTCAGGCGACCTGCGGACGCCAGGCAATGACGCCTTCGGTGCGGGCGCGGACGTCGGGCGTGGCAAG
>NZ_JALBGW010000328.1:0-1413 GCF_023006485.1 Neorhizobium sp. BETTINA12A | reverse complement strand
CAGAAAGGCGACGATGGAGCGGCCGATCGCGCCGCGGCTGAGCGGCATCGGCCGTCCGCGCGGATAGCTGCTGATCGCCTCGCGGCTGGAACTGATCGAATCGACGCAGAGGATCTTTTCGCCGTACCAGCGCACCAGAAGCGCCGTGCATTCGTATCGCCCCGTGAGTTTCTGGAGGTACGGCGCGCCGGACAGGATGAGATTGTCCGACTTCCGCAGCAGATAATCCATCTCCACCACCCTTGGTCCCAGGGTGAAGCCGGTATTCGGCATGGAGGTGAGGAAACCGCTGTCTTTCAGGATCTTCAGGTAGCGATAGAGCGTCGGCCGGCTATAGCCCAGCTCCTCCATCAGCTCTTCCGGCGTCCATTCCAGACGGTCCTCGGTAAAAACCTCAAGGACTGCCTGAAGGCGTTCGAGACTGTTGACGGCCTTTTTTCTCAAGATGCTCCCGCTCTCTGCTGACGGCGCGCAACATCGAGCGGGCCGGCATATGCGGATAACGATAACCACGAAAACTGCAATGGCAAGTGGCGCTACTCGGCGGCGTTCAGCGAAGGCAAGCAACTGCCGTCGGCAGCGCTGACCGTGTCTTCCGTCGCGACCACCCGTCGGATCGCTGCCAGATATTCCGCCTGGAGAGCGGTCGACTGCCAATTGCGGCGAGTGGTGATGCCGATCGACAACGGCCTTCCCGGCACTTCGTAATTCAGAAGCGTCAGGAACCCGGCCTTCAATTCGTGCCGGAGTTGATGACGGGACAGCAGCGCCAGCCGGTCCGTCTGCATCAGGATGCCGCGCAACGCCGTCAGTGAGCCGGTCTCGACTGTTCCCTGCGTCTGCGGTCCATCCGGAAACGTCGCCGCCAGGGCATCGAACGTTCTGCGGTTGGGGGTGCCCTTGCGGGCCACGACCCATGGGTAGGAAGCAAGTTCGGTTGCCGAGACATCCGCCTTGCCGGACAGCGGATGACCGGCACCGGCGACAACCGCGAGGCGGAAATCGAAAAGCGGCTCCTGAACCAGCGACGGCGTCAGGCGGCTGCGCAACGCGCCGATCAGAAAATCGATATGTCCCATCTCCAGATCGCTGAGGAGCTGTTCGTAGCTGCCTTCGAGGATCTCGAACCGCGCCAGCGGATGGGTGAGGGCCAGCGAAGCAATAGCATCGGGCACGATGGTGGTACGCGCCATCGGCAGCGCGCCGATCGATACAAGGCCATCGAACTTGCCGCGCAGCTCCTGCACTTCCTCGGTGGCGTTGCCGAGTTCCTTTAGCGAAAGGCCGGCCCAGCGGGCAACGGCACGGCCGGCACTGGTGAACCGCGTCGCCCGGCCGTCGGCCTCGAAAAGGCTTGTGCCGAGGATCGCTTCTGCATTGCGAGCGGTGCGCTGAACCGCAGCACCCGATTGT
>NZ_JALBGW010000327.1:0-1460 GCF_023006485.1 Neorhizobium sp. BETTINA12A | reverse complement strand
GGCGCGCTCGGCATTGCGCTTGCCGGACCGCGCAGCTATGGCGGACAGATGATCGAGGCGCGATTCATGGGCGAGGGTGGGCGCTCCGAGCTCACCTACGACGACATTCGCCGCGCGCTGAAACTCGCCCGCGTCGCCGACGCGCTGCTGATCGGCCTTTTCGGCCTTTTGGCGCTGATTATCTGGCAAGTTTGAGCAGCCCATCGAGATCGAGGTGCTTTTCCATATGGCCGGCCAACCGGTCGAGTACCGCATCCACCCCGGCCTCATAGTCCAGGCCTGATGCCGAGCCACCAAGCCGCTTCAGCCAGGCCGACCGCTGCCGGTCGTCGGAAAACAGACCGTGAAGATAGGTGCCCCAGACCCGGCCATCCGCGGATATCGCGCCGTCCGGGTTGCCGCCGACGATTGAGAACGGGCATTGGCAATCCACGCCCGACGTCCGTCCGATATGCATCTCATAGCCGGACACAGAAATTCCGTCGAAGCTTTCGCCCGAGACGGCCTCCAGCCGTTTATCGCCGGAAAGAACCGTCTCCACATCCAGCAAGCCCAGCCCTTCGATCGAGCCGGGCGGCCCTTCCGTTCCGTCCGGATCGGAAATGGTTTTTCCAAGCATCTGATATCCGCCGCAGAGGCCGAGCGTCCGACCGCCGCGGCGGACATGGGCGGCGATATCGACGTCGAAACCGGCCGTCTTCAGCGCCCGCAGATCGGATATCGTCGCCTTCGATCCCACCAGCAGCACGAGATCGCAATCGCCGGGAATGACCTGCCCCGGCCGAACCCGGATCAGATCGACATCCGGCTCGGCTTCCAGCGGATCGAGATCGTCGAAATTGGAGATATGCGGCAGGATCGGCACCGCGATCCTGATCCTCGCTTCGGCCTTCCGCACCGAAGGCGCATTGAGGCCAAGCGCATCTTCGGCCGGCAGCCGGGCTGCATCGGCAAAATGCGGCAACAGCCCTATCGACTGCCAGCCGGTGAGTTCCCCGATCATCCGCATGCCGTCGGCGAACAGGGCCGGATCGCCCCGAAAGCGATTGACGATAAAGCCCCGGATCATCGCCGCATCTTCGGGATCGAGCACCAGCCTGGTGCCGGCAAGGCTGGCAATCACCCCGCCGCGGTCG
The DNA here is from genome assembly GCF_023006485.1 of Neorhizobium sp. BETTINA12A. Taxonomy (NCBI): domain Bacteria; kingdom Pseudomonadati; phylum Pseudomonadota; class Alphaproteobacteria; order Hyphomicrobiales; family Rhizobiaceae; genus Neorhizobium; species Neorhizobium sp. BETTINA12A. The sequence goes on along the minus strand of NZ_JALBGW010000327.1, from coordinate 324 downwards.
ATATCGCCGATCAGCACCACCGGCACGTCGGCGGCTCGGGCAAACCCCATATTGGCGATGTCGTTGTGGCGAAGATTGATTTCCGAAGCGCTGCCGGCGCCTTCGACCAGGACGAGATCGGCCTGGTTGCGGAGGATGCCGAAACTCTCCAGGACCCGCGGCATCAGTGTCCGCTTGAGCATCTGATACTCGGCGGCCTTGGCGTTGCCTTCGACCCTGCCTTGCACCACCACCTGCGCCCCGACCTCGCTCTGCGGCTTCAGGAGCACCGGGTTCATGTGGACGCTGAGCGGCGCGCCGGCGGCGCGCGCCTGCAACGCCTGC
>NZ_JALBGW010000326.1:0-1461 GCF_023006485.1 Neorhizobium sp. BETTINA12A | reverse complement strand
ACGCCGCCATGGCGCTGGCGCGCGAGGCAGCGGATGGCGAGGCGGGTGAACTCCGCCTCGGTTTCGTCTCGGCCGCACTCTACCGGCATCTGCCGCGGCTGCTGCGCCGGTTGAGGGATGAACTCCCGGGGGTGCGGCCGTATCTGTTCGAGCTCAGCAGCAATGAGCAGCTCGCGGCGATCTCGGAAGGCGATCTGGATATCGGCTTTACCCATCCGCCGTTCGGCACAGGCGAACGTCTCGATATCCTGACGTTTCCGGATGAGAAGCTTATCGCCGTGCTGCCGAAGGACGGCGGCCCGGATAGGGTGACCCTTGGTGAGCTTGCGGCGCGCGGGCTTGTGCTTTTTCCAAAGGAACAGGGGCCGGCGACACATGCGCGGATCCTGGATGCTTTTGCCGCGGCTGGGCAGGAGCCGCAGATCGTCCAGGAGGCAACGCGGGCCCTCACCATGCTGTCGCTGGTCTCGGCTGGCCTCGGGGCCGCACTTCTGCCACGATCGACACAGGTGCTTTCGTTCGAAGGCGTACGTTATGCGTCGATAGCCGATGACAGGTTGCCGGCCTTCTCTCTCTCGGCGATCGCCCGGCGCCGGCCGCGCCGCGCCGTCATCGACAAGGTCTGGAAGGTGTTGGCTGTTGTTGCTGCCGAAGCAACGCCGGGCAGCTGATAAAGCGTTCAGATTGTCCCCCGCGGGAATAGCGGCAGACGGCGGGCGCGGTGACCGGTCGCCGCGCGTTGTCTGTCTCAATCCTGCCTGACCGTGGACTTCTCCACCACAAAATCAAGGAAGGCCCGTAGAGAAGCTGGCACATGGCGGTAGCTGGCGTAAACGGCATGAAGCTCTCCGCGGTCAATGCCGAAGTCCAGCAGTAGTCGCTTGAGTTCGCCTGACCGTAAGTGGACAGCCGTATCGTTGGTCGACGCCATGACACTGCCGAATAGGACTGTATCCCGCGGTCGATTAGACAGATTCACGCTCGACGAGGGCGCATTCGACCTTCAGCTGGTCATGACTGCTTTTCAGGCCGCCCGCGATGTCGTGGATCATTTCCACGGCCATGGCGCCCATCTCGAACAGCGGCAGGTGCAGGGTCGTCAGCGGCGGACGGATGAACTGGGCGATGTCGCGATTGTCGAACCCGATCACGGAGACGTCCTTCGGGACGGACTTCCCCCGCTCCTTGAGCGCCTCGACGCACCCCAGCGCCATCAGATCGTTGGCACAGAAGATTGCGTCGGGGGGATTGGGCAGGTCCATCAGCAGATGGGTTTCGCTATAGCCTGATGACGGCTCCCAATTTCCGTAGCGCACCAGTTGCGGGTCGAAGGTGAAGTCGTTGCTGGCCAGCGCCTGCTTGTAGCCGCGCAACCGGTCACGCGGATTGTCGAGACCCTCCTGGCCGTTGATCAAGGCGACCCGGCTGCGGCCGGCGCGGATCAGCCGCTCCGTGGCGGCG
>NZ_JALBGW010000325.1:0-1489 GCF_023006485.1 Neorhizobium sp. BETTINA12A | reverse complement strand
AGACGCCGGCTGCACGGGCGACATCGAAGGAGGTGACGCGCCGCTGCTCGCGGGACATGCCGCTCGTTTCCCTCGGCCGCATCAGGTCCGGCAGGTCGGTGCAGATGCCGAGCACCGGCAGGACCATGATATCCTTCAGGACGTCCGGCCGCTCCTCGTGCCAGAGCACGATTTCCTTGCCCTCGGCAAAAGCCCTGTCGATCAGGTCCTCTGTGACGAATTCCTGCGGCGTATCGCTCGCCTTTTCCCAGCACAGATGCAGGATGTCGGCGCCGGCCATCTCGCCTGCCGCATGCGGATCATGACCGACGCGGATCAGCACGGAGAGCGGATAATCGCAGCCCATCTCGCGCAGCTCGCACACCTGCGCGGTATCGAAGGAACCGAGACAGGCGAAACGCTGATCCATATCCTTCAGGTGTTGCCAGCAGAGCGGACCGGTGCCCGGCCGTTTCAGTTCGACATAGAGGCCGCAACCGGTCTCCCGCCCGAGCGCGGCGACTTCCGCGAAACTCGGCACATCCGGCACCGCCTCGCGCAGTTCCGCAAAAGTCATCTGCGAGATATGGAGGTCCTGCTGGAAGACCCGTTGCAGATGATCGTCATGGGAAACGACGACCACGCCGTCCGAGGTCATCTGGGTGTCGAGTTCCCACATTTCGGCGCCGAGTTCCGCTGCGCGGCGGAAAGCAGTGAGCGTGTTTTCCCGTTCATGGCCGCTCGCGCCGCGATGGCCGATGCAGAATGGCAGCCGGCCCTTCCCTTCCGGCCAGCCGAATTTTCCGAGGAAGGCGGAGAAGTCGTGCATCAGAGCCTCCATCACAATCTCTGTCCGCCTTCTGCAAAGACAAAGGTCGAGGCGCTGTCCAGGTTCCAGCGCACGCTATCACCCGGCTTCACATCGTCGCGCACCGGCTGGATTGAGCGCAGCACGGAGCCGTCCGGCAGAACGACATCGTATAGATTTTCGCGGCCTTGAGTTTCCGCAAACACGACCTTGCCTTCGACGGGCACACCGCCCGCCGTGCCGAAATGTTCCGGGCGGACGCCAAGGCTGAGCGCGGTGCCGTCGGGAATGCCCGAAACCGCGGCGAGCGGCAGGCGCAAGCCGTTTTCACCGAGCACAAATGCTCCCTGCTGAGCCCGGCCCTTGAGGAAGGAGATTGGCGGATTGCCGAGGAAGCTGGCGACGAAGGACGTGCGCGGATCGTTATACATCTGCGACGGCGTGGCGATCTGGACGATCTCGCCCGATTTCATGATGGCGATGCGGTCGCACATCGACATCGCCTCGACCTGGTCATGGGTGACGAGGATGGCGGTGATGCCGGTTTCCTTCTGCAGCCGTCGGATTTCCGAGCGCATCTCGAGCCGGAGCTTGGCGTCGAGATTGGCGAGCGGTTCGTCGAGGAGCAGCACGTCCGGGCGGCGGATCAAAGCGCGGGCGAGCGCCACGCGCTGCTGCTGGCCGCCGGAAAGCTGCGCCGGG
>NZ_JALBGW010000324.1:0-1520 GCF_023006485.1 Neorhizobium sp. BETTINA12A | reverse complement strand
GATCGCCAGGCCCTGCGCCTCCAGCCGGCGGAATGCCTCGCGCACCGGCACGTGGCTGGTCTCGAATTCCTCGGCGATGTGATCCTGGCGGAGACGGGCACCCGGGGCGAGTTCGCCGCGCACGATGCGATCGGCAAGCACGCGGCTGATGCGGCTGGCGATAGTGTCTTCCGGTTCCTTGCCCATCAGCGTTCCTTAGAGCGCCGTTTTCCGCTTGTCGAGAGCCGCCCGCTCCGCTTGTCCCAGCCATGCGTGACGGTTGGTTGAGGTTTTTCCTGCCATCGTATAAAAGGCCGCCTCACCCTCCATGCAAGGCCCATAAAAGGCATTCCCCCATGAGCAGCTTCGACCTCATCATCTTCGATTGCGACGGCGTGCTCGTCGATTCAGAAATCATCGCGGCGCAGGTGGAGTCCAGGCTGCTGACCGAAGCGGGATATCCGATCAGCGTCGAGGAAATGGGCGAGCGCTTCGCCGGCATGACCTGGAAGAACATTCTCCTGACAGTGGAGAAGGAAGCCGACATTCCGCTGTCGGCCTCGCTGCTCGACAAGTCCGAGACGCTGCTCGATGCGCGCCTTGCCCGCGACGTGAAGATCATCGACGGCGTGAAGTTCGCGCTGGCACGGCTGACGACGCAACGCTGCATCTGCTCCAATTCAAGCACCCACCGCCTCGACGTGATGCTCGAAAAGGTCGGTCTGAAACCTTATTTCGCGCCGCATATCTATTCGGCCAAGGATCTCGGGCCGGATCGGGTGAAGCCGAAGCCGGATATCTTCCTGCATGCGGCCGAGCAGTTCAAAGTTTCGCCGGAGAAGTGCCTGGTGATCGAGGATTCCACCCATGGCGTCCATGGCGCCAAGGCGGCCGGTATGCGCGTCGTCGGCTTTACCGGTGCATCGCACACCTATCCGAGCCATGCCGACCGGTTGACCGATGCGGGTGCCGAAACTGTGATCTCGCGAATGATGGATCTGCCTGCGGTCATCGCCGCGCTCGGCGAATGGGCCGGGGCGCTCTGAGCGCCCCGATCAGTTCTTTCCAGATTAGGTCCGGCCTCGATTATTTCTTACGGAGCGGCTTCTTTGCCGGGCCGGTGTCGAAGCCGAGGCGGACGCGGGTGAAGCGCGAGGCGCCCCCTTGCGCGTTCGGGATCTGTACATCCGCCTTGTTGAAGATGAACTGGGTGCCGCCGGCCGGCATGTCGACCGGGAAAGCCACCTTCTGCGAATAAATGACGCTGTCGCCATCCACGACTTCGACGAGGATCGGCAGGGTGACCTTGCCGGGAACGCCAACCGGGCCCTGCACGAGGCGCCCTTGCGCGACGACGTTGATGGTCAGCGTCGTCTCATTGGCGGTGCACTGGCGCGTCGCGTCGGCAAGCGACGCCTGGTAGAGCAGTTTTTCCGGCTTGTTTTCGCCGCCGCGCGCATAGGCGCGATGAATAGCGGTCTGCTCCAGCATCACGACCGGCGGGCAGAACGCCTGCACGACGGCGGTCGCGGCCTGGCCCG
>NZ_JALBGW010000323.1:0-1529 GCF_023006485.1 Neorhizobium sp. BETTINA12A | reverse complement strand
TCAGACTGCTGACAAACCCGTCGATATTTTCGGCGGGTTTTGTTTTTGTGGATTTGTTTTTCCGCCGGGAGGTCTTGGCGGGAGGCGCAGAAGGATGGGCTGGCTCATGCCGCGGCTGGTTTTGGTGTTTTGATGAGCGCCATTGCGATCTTCTTGATGTTCTGGGCGGCTGCAGCCAGCAGGCATTGGCAGGCGACACGGGTGAGACTTCGGAAGCGGGCATAGCGGTGGCCATGCAGCTGCTTGGCATCGGCAAAGGAGCGCTCGACCGTTTCCTTGCGGCGTTTGTAGATCGCCTTGCCCCAAGCGGTCAGTCGGTTGGCATCGGTGCGCTCGCGGGCGTCGGCCCAGACATGGCGGGTGATGGTGCGTGTCGCGGTGGCGTTATGGGTGCAGGAGGCCAGCAACGGGCAGGTGCGGCAGATGGCCGGATCGGATGCGTAATGTTTATAGCCGTTGCGGTCGGTGGTGGCATAGGCGAGCAACTGTCCTTCGGGGCAGCGATAGCCGTCTGTCTGAGGCTCGTGGACGAACTTCGATTTGCGCATCATGCCGGCTTTGGGCGGTGTCGGATTGCGATAGCCGGTGACACCGAGGATGGTGCGGTCTTCAAGCCCCTTGGCGATGCCGGAGGTCGCATAGCCGGCATCCAGGCCAACCGCGCCGACCTCGAAGCCGAACCGCTCACGCTGACGGTCCAGCCGCTCGAGATAGACGATGCTGTCATGCACATTGGCAGGTGTCACATGGGTGTCGGTGATGATGGCATGGCGGCCGTCCACCGTGCGGTGGTCGAGGTAGAAGAAGCCTTTCGGTTTGCCGTCGCGCACCATATAGCCGCTCTCGGGGTCGGTGCGCGACACCTTGGTTTCCTTCACCTCCGGCTGACGCTCTTTCTCCTTTAACGGCTTCTGGCTATGCAGCGCCCGCTCGACCTCGATTGCCCGGTCGAGGTCGGCCCAATAATCGGCGCGCGACTTCTCGATCATCGCAAGGTCGTATCTGCCCTTGTTGGCGTTCGCCTTCAGATGCGTCGAATCCGTATAGAGCACCGTACCGTCGACCAGGCCATGACCGATCGCCTGCTCAACGATATGATCAAAGATGTCCTGGGAAACCGAGGTGTCGTTGAAGCGCCGGCGGCGGTTCTGCGACAGCGTCGAGGCGTCAAACACCCCATCCGTCAGCTTCATCCGCAGAAACCAGCGATAGGCGACGTTGACCTCGATCTCGCGCACCAATTGGCGCTCCGAGCGGATGCCGAACAGGTAACCGATGAACAGCGCCTTGAACATCAAGGTCGGATCGAGCGGCGGCCGGCCGTTGTCGGCGCAATAAAGCCCGGCAACGCGATCATGGATGAACGAGAAGTCGATCACCGCATCAATCTTGCGAAGCAGGTGATCCTTCGGCACCAGACCCTCGAGCGTCACCATCTCAAGAGCCGTCTGGCAAGGGGCAGGTTTCTTCAACATGTCCCAATGAATCACAAACCCCCGGACCACGCCAGGGGTTTGTCAGCAGTCTGA
>NZ_JALBGW010000322.1:0-1631 GCF_023006485.1 Neorhizobium sp. BETTINA12A | reverse complement strand
GCCTGCGCCATCCAGTGCCGGACGCGGCCCTGATCGCCGGTCTCGGCCTCCTCGATATCGGCGATCAGCAGGTAGACGGCCTCGCGGGGCTCCATGCGGGCGGCTGCCTCCGCCTTGGCGCGGGCCTTCCTGAACTCCTGTGCGTCGAGCGCCGCCTGGGCGACGGCCAGCAGCGATTCGACATTGTTGGGTCGCATCGCTTCGAGCTTTTCGGCGCGTTTCAGCCGGTCGACGGTGCTGTCGCCACTGCGGGCACGGACATAGGCGCGGGCGATTTCCGGATGGGGGCCGAGCTTCCAGACGCCTTCGAGGACCGATGCGGCCTTGCGGACATTGTCCTCACGCAGCCAGGCCTTGGCGGCGATGACGGCGGCGGGCACCAGATCCTTGGCGAGCTTCAAAGCCGCCATGGCGTCGTCGCGGGCGCCCTTCGGATCGCCTTCCAGCCGGTCATTTGCCTTGGCCGTCAGGAGCACGGCCTTCCAGCGTTCGGCCTTCGGCTTTTCAAGAATATTGGCCATGCGCTGCTGGTCGAGCAGGCGGATCGCATCGTCCCAGCGACCGGACTGACTGCGGGATTCGAGCGTCGCCTGGGCGGCCCAGGGCAGGTAGGGCGCGTGTTCGACGGCCTTTTCCGCATATTGGCGGGCGGCCTCGTTGGCGCCGAGCCGGCGGGCTTCCATGTAGAGGCCGCGCAGGCCGAGTTCCCGGGTTTCCGGATCCTCGGCCATCTGCTCGAATTTCTTGCGCGCTTCGTCGTGCTTGCCTTCGATGAGGGCGGCCTGGGCTTCGAGGAGATGGATCAGCGGCTCCTGGTCGGCGCTGATCAGCCCGCGGGTGCGAAGGCTCATCTTGCGGGCGAGCAGCGCATTGCCTGCGCCGGCAGCTATCAGGCCGGTCGACAGTGCCTGATAGCCGCGGTCCCGCTTGCGGGCGCGAAAATAACGGCGGACGGAATAGGGCGAGGTCCAGATCACCCCCACGATCCACCAGAGGATCATGGCAAAGCCGACCAGCGCGACCACGGCGGTGGCGGCCACCATCAGGCTGGTTTCGATCAGGTGGTCCTGCCAGGTGATGGAAATCAGGCCGGGGCGATCCGCGAGCCAGGAGAAACCCCACCCGAGAGCCAGCACCACAACGAGAAAAATGAAAAGTCTGACCATCCGGTTCTTCCGTCCTCAGCCTTGGGTGCCGGCGACGGCGCGCGTCAGCGTTCCGCCCACGAGATTTTCCACCTGAATGCGGGCATCGAGCTTCTGCTTGAAATCGCGCGAAACGGCTTTTGCCGGTTCCGGTAGCGCGTCCCATTCGCGAGCGGAGGCCTGGAGATTGCCGTTGCGCAGCGCCTCTTCCATCCGGGCGACGATCGCATCCGGCGTCTCGCCCTGGACGTCGCCGACGCGGCGGACCTTGACCACCGACATGGCGGAGGCAAGCAACCGGCCGGCAATGCCCTGGTTGGGATCGGGTTGGGCGGTTGCTTCCAGCATGGCATCGGCAATGCGGGGGAAGTCACGCTGCAGCTCGGCGCGGGCGGGCACGCCAGCAGACGCGAACTTTTGCAGGTCGGCGACGGCGGGATCGTCGCCGGCGACGCTCACGAAGGTCTGCAGTTCGGTTTCGAACGG
>NZ_JALBGW010000321.1:0-1682 GCF_023006485.1 Neorhizobium sp. BETTINA12A | reverse complement strand
GTTGCCGCCGGCGCTCGCTCTGCCCGTCGGCGTCGCGCTGGTCTTGTCGCTCTTCCTTTTGGCCGTTGCCGCCTCCTTTGCGTTTCCGCGCCATGCCGTGGCTTCCATTGCCGCGCCGCAGCCGGAAGAGGTTGCCTTCGACGCGATGCCGGGCCTGTCGCTCATTCTCGATCCGCATGGCCTGCTGGTGAAGACCGGCGGTCGCGACCAGCACCTGTTTCCCGCAAGCCTGCGTGAAGCGGCCGGCGAGCCGTTTGCCGAGCGCGTCCACGTGTCCGACCGGATCGGCCTCGTCCAGGCTTTCGACATGCTGCGCCAGGGTGCGCCGAGCGCGCTTGCCGAAATCCGCATCGAGCGGCCGTTCTCGGCCGCCGGCCGCCAGTTTCTGTCGGTCCGTCTCGACATGACTGCCATCCGCGACGGCGAAGGGGAGCTCCTCTACGTCATGGCGCAGGCGCGCGACATCTCGGAAGAAGAGCAGCTCCGTCTGGAAGCCGCGGCCAATGTCGCCGAGGCGCGCTCCGCCCATGAGGCGAAGTCGAGGTTCCTCGCTGCCGTCAGCCACGAGCTGCGCACGCCGCTCAATGCCATTCTCGGGTTTTCCGACGTGCTCATAGGCGAATATTTCGGCCGGCTCGAAAACGACCGCCAGCGCGAATATGTTGGCCTGATCCGCCAGTCCGGCGGCCATCTGCTCTCCGTCGTCAACACCATGCTCGACATGTCGAAGATCGAGGCCGGCCGTTACGAACTGCTCGCCGAGCCCTTCGCGATTGCGGAAGCCGTGGAAACCTGCCGCGCCATGCTCGACCTGACCGCCCGCGAAAAGGGCGTGACGCTGACGAGCCGTGCCCCCCGCGGGCTTGGCGAAGTGATCGCCGACCGTCGCGCCGTACAGCAGATCCTCATCAATCTCGCCGGCAACGCGATCAAGTTCACCGGTCCCGGCGGCGTCGTGTCGATCGACGCCATTCTTGAGGGCGACGACATCAAGATTTCCGTCAGCGATACCGGTATCGGCATCGCGGCCGAAAAGCTGCAATATATCGGCCAGCCGTTCATGCAGGTGGAAAACGCCTATACCCGCACCTACGAAGGTACCGGTCTCGGACTTTCTCTGGTAAAAGGTCTGGTGGCGCTGCACGGCGGTCGTTTTGCGATCGCCAGCCGTCCGGGCGAGGGGACCGTGGTGACGATCTTGCTGCCATCGGACGGCTCCGGCGTCGAAGCAAAACGGGATGATTCCCGGGAGGAGAAAGTCGAATTTCCGCCGCGGCTGAGGGCAGCCCGGCATGCGGCCATGATGGACGAACAGGATTTTATCGATGACCGCGCGGAAGCGAAAATCGCCTGACAGGAAAAAAACTGTCAAGCAGCCTGGCATTCTGTCGAGCTTGGCTCTGGCGGGAGCGCGGGCTGCTGCGCGCCGGCCGAAGGCCCTGTTCGGCAGCGCTGCCTTCGGCGTCGTCTTCTCCTTCGTCGCCGCCAATGCGCTCTGGTATCAGCCGGGCGGCCATCCATCCCCGTTCCTCGCCACCCGCGATTCCAAGAACCCGACTCAGATTGCCGGTTATCGTCCGGCACGGCGCACCGCACCTGCCGATGTCACGACCTTCCGCATCGAACGCGCCGATCCCAATGTCGTAGCGCCGGCTCCAGCCGCTGTGCCGACCGCAGTGCCG
>NZ_JALBGW010000320.1:0-1740 GCF_023006485.1 Neorhizobium sp. BETTINA12A | reverse complement strand
CGGCCCTCGGCCAGGTGCCCGTTATGCCGAACAGCAGGCTGCAGCCATGGCGCCGGCCGCCGCCTCGGCCTATGCCGCAGAACCGGAGCAGAAGAAGGTCATCACCCAGGCGATGAACACGGCCATGGGCGGCGTTGCTGCCGTCCCGACCCCGGCTCCCGAATATATGCCCGCCCGCACCGAGGACGCCGTCGCACACCGTGCCGGCCGCTCGACCGTGGACGACGTCACGACGGCATCCACCAAGGTGTCTGCCGTGTCTGCGAAGGCCGCTCAGTCGGCGGCTGCGGCTTCGATGGCCTCCAACGGCTGGGTCATCCAGATCGGCGCATCGCCGAACCAGAAACAAGCTCAGGATCTCCTGCAGAATGCGCAGGATAAAGGCGGCAAGGTATTGCGTTCCGCCAAACCCTTCACTGTCGCCTTCAGCAACAATGGCGAACAGATCTACCGCGCCCGCTTCGGCGGCTTCGACGACCAGAAGACGGCTGTCGATGCCTGCAACGTGCTGAAGAAGAAGGGCATCAGCTGCTGGGCGTCGCTCCAGTGAGCAATCGCCACCGGCGATCAAGGAAATACCCGCGCCGGTTCTTCGGCGCGGAGGGATCTCGAAAGTAACGCGTAGACGGGGTTTCCGATGATGATGAATGAAAACAGCGCTGAACTCGCCTTCAAACCGGCGCAGAAGTCCAGAGCCAAGGGCGTCGCCCTCAACCCGCTTCACGAGGCGGCCATGCGGCTTGCCGGTCTCGGCTTGAACCGCTCCAAGGAAAAGACCCGCGATCTGGTCTCCCTGTTGCTCAGCCACGGCGCGCGCGCCTGGCGCCATTCCCAGCCGGAAGCCAATATCCACCTGCATGTCGGCATCCGCGCCGGCCGTGCGCCGGTCCGCATCAAGCTTCGCTGATCGGAAGTTTCCCGGTTACAGAAGTCCAAGCTCGGCGAGTTCTCGCCGCAGATCTTCCGGAAGCGCCGCAACGTCCTCGCCCAGTTTGCCGAGGTCACGCGGCGCTTCTTCGCTTTTCAGGTAGCGCCATCCCTGGAAAGGCCGCTTCGGTTGCGGTGCAGTCTCGATAACTTCGGGCCCGAGCACCAGCTGGCAACGCTGAATGCCGTCGTCGCCGGTAACCGTGCGGATGTCGAGCAGCTTCTGCCGCGCCATCACCTGCCCCTTGATCACCCAGTAGAGCGATCCTTCGTCGAGCAGTTCCTGCATGCGCTTCGGCACCATGCGCGTCGTATGGATACTGTGCGGTTCGAGGCCGGCGGCGATAGCATTGAGCGCGCGCTCAGCGACCCAATCCTGGAGATCCTGGATGGAATCGGCGCCGACGCAGAGTTTGATCAGATGGAGAGCCATGATTTGGTTGAAGACCCATCCGCACGTGAGGTCAAGCGTTTGCTCGGCTCACTCCACAGCGGCGCGCCGGCTCAGCACTCGACGACATTGACGGCAAGGCCGCCGGTCGAGGTTTCCTTGTATTTCTCGCTCATGTCGTTGCCCGTCTGGCGCATCGTCTCGATACAGGCGTCGAGCGGCACGAAATGCGTGCCGTCGCCCTTGATCGCAAGCGAGGCGGCCGTGACCGCCTTGACGGCCCCGAGCGCGTTGCGCTCGATGCAGGGCACTTGCACGAGACCGGCGATCGGGTCGCAGGTCATGCCGAGATGGTGTTCCAGCGCGATCTCGGCGGCGTTTTCGATCTGCTCCGGCGAGCCGCCCATGACGGCCGCCAGCCC
>NZ_JALBGW010000031.1:0-47550 GCF_023006485.1 Neorhizobium sp. BETTINA12A | reverse complement strand
GTGCTGGCCACCGTCCGGCGCGAGGCGATCGAGCGCGGCGGCAAGACGTGGGGCGCGGACGAGGAGGCGGCCTTCAAACAGCCGGTGCTCGACCAGTTCGACGAACAGAGCCATCCGCTCTATGCCTCCGCCCGCCTCTGGGACGACGGCATCATCCACCCTGCCAGGACACGGCAGGTGTTGGCTTTAAGCCTCTCCGCCGCGTTGAATGCACCGATCGAAGAAACACGCTTCGGCGTGTTCCGGATGTGAGGGACGGATGTCGGATTTGATGAACATCCTTAGGCTTGCCCTCCCTCCGAGCCATGACGGGACGAGAGAACAGCGCCGCATTTCGATCTCTCCCCTTGAGGGGGAGATGCCCGGCAGGGCAGAGGGGGGTAGCGCCGCATACTCCTCTTTAGCTGAGTCCGCCGCTCCACCCCCCTCTGTCATCTCCGATGACATCTCCCCCTCAAGGGGGGAGATCGGGAGCTTGCCGCACCGCTCGCCCATTGCGGGGACCGCCTCATGCTGAGAAAAGTCCTCATAGCCAATCGTGGTGAGATTGCCTGCCGCATTATCCGCACCTGCCACCGTCTTGGTATCGCGACCGTCGCCGTCTATTCCGACGCCGACCGGGATGCCCTGCATGTGTCACTTGCGGGAGAGGCGATCCATATCGGGCCGTCTCCCGCCGCCGAAAGTTATCTCCGTGGTGACGCGATCATCGACGCGGCGCTGCGCACTGGTGCCGACGCAATCCATCCCGGCTATGGCTTCCTCTCGGAGAACCCCGATTTCGCCGATGCGGTAACATCCGCCGGCATCCGTTTCATCGGCCCATCGTCCGATGCCATCCGCGCCATGGGCCTGAAGGACGCCGCCAAGGCGCTGATGGAAAAGGCCGGCGTGCCCGTCGTCCCCGGTTATCACGGCGCCGAGCAGGATCCGGATTTCCTTCAGGCCGAGGCAGAGCGGATCGGCTTCCCGGTGCTGATCAAGGCGCGCGCCGGCGGTGGCGGCAAGGGCATGCGGCGTGTGGACGAGGTCTCCGCATTCACGCAAGCATTGGCCTCCGCGCAGCGCGAAGCATCCGCCGCATTCGGCGATCCCACCTGCCTGATCGAGAAATACATCGCCCATCCGCGCCATATCGAGATCCAGGTCTTTGGCGACGACCACGGCAATGTTGTGCACCTGTTCGAGCGCGACTGCTCGCTGCAGCGCCGCCACCAGAAAGTCATCGAGGAAGCGCCGGCTCCCGGCATGCCGGAGGAGATGCGCCTTGCCATGGGCGAGGCGGCGGTCAAGGCGGCGATGGCGATTTTCTATTCCGGTGCCGGCACGATCGAGTTCATCGCCGATGCCTCCGATGGGCTGAAGGCCGACCGTTTCTGGTTCATGGAAATGAATACCCGCCTGCAGGTGGAGCATCCGGTGACCGAGGCGATCACCGGCGTCGATCTCGTCGAATGGCAGCTTCGCGTCGCGTCCGGCGAGCCTCTGCCGCGCAGCCAAGACGAACTTTTCATCAGCGGTTGGGCCTTCGAGGCGCGGCTTTATGCGGAGGATGCCGAGCGGGGTTTTCTGCCCGCCACCGGCAGGCTTGCGCATCTGGACCTGCCGGAGGAACTGGCGCGGGTGGACAGCGGCGTGCGCGCCGGCGACCGCATCTCGCCCTTCTACGATCCGATGATCGCCAAGATCATCACCCGAGGCCCGGATCGCCAGACAGCGCTCTCGCTGCTGTCGGCCGCCCTTGCCGAAGTTCGCGCCACCGGCGTCACCACCAATGCTGCGTTTCTTCGCCGGCTAACGATCCTGCCTGATTTCGCCGAAGGCCGGCCGGAGACAGGTCTCATCGACCGGCATCTGGCCGAATTGACGATCGGTCAGGCCCCGGCTCGCGAGACAATGGCGCTGGCCGCCTTGAAGCTTTCCGGCGCACTCGAACCGAAGAACGGAAGCGATCCCTGGGACCGCTTATCGGGATTCCGGTTATGGGCCGAAGCTGCCGATTTCGTCGAACTGGACTACCGCGGCCAGCACGTGCCGGTGTCGTTCGGATCGATCGGAGAGGATGTCTATGCGGCCACGGTCGACGGCAGACAGGTCGATTTCGGCCTTTCTCGTCTGGGCGAAGATACCTATCTCCTGGAGGTCGACGGCCGTAAGCGCCGGTTTCATCTCGTGCCTGGCCATCGTGACCTGACGATCTTCGGCGATGGCGAAAGCTGGCACTTCGGCCTTATCGATCCCCTTGCCGGCGAGGATGAGATTGCCGCCGGCAGCGATCGCATCGTCGCCCCCATGCCGGGCCTCGTCAAACTCCTACGTGCCACGCCGGGAGCCTCTGTCACAAAGGGCGAGGCTCTTGTCGTCATGGAAGCCATGAAGATGGAGTTGACGCTTGCCGCCCCGCGCGACGGGACGCTTGCCGACGTCCTCGTGTCGCAGGGCGAACAGGTGATCGAAGGCGCGGTGCTGCTGATCCTTGAGCCGGAGCCCGAAGCTGGGGAGCCGAAGGATGGCTGATTTCGTCCGTATCCACGAAATGGGGCCGCGAGACGGCCTGCAGAACGAGAAGCGGCTCATTTCCACCGCCGACAAGATCCGGCTGGTCGACCTGCTTTCGGCCTGCGGTTTCGAAAAGATCGAAGTGACGAGCTTCGTGCGTGCCGACTGGGTACCGCAGATGGCCGATGGCGCCGAGGTCATGGCCGGCATTACCCGCCGGCCGGGCACGCTCTATACGGTGCTGACGCCGAACATGCGGGGTTATGCAGCCGCCGTTTCGGCCAAGGCGGATGAGGCTGCCGTCTTCGCCTCGGCGTCGGAAGGTTTCAGCCATCGCAACATCAATTGCAGCATCGCCGAGAGTTTTCAGCGGTTCGCCCCGCTGATCGATAGCGCCCGCCGCGATGGGATACCCGTCCGCGCTTACGTCTCCTGCGCCGTCGACTGTCCCTTCGATGGTCCGACGCCGCCGGCCCAGGTGGCGCGGGTGGCAACGGAGCTTCATGCGCTGGGTTGCAGCGAGGTGGCGCTGGCCGATACGATCGGCACAGGCACCCCGGATCGGGTCGCAGCCATGCTCGATGCGGTCTTGAAGCACCTGCCAGCGGCACATCTCGCCGGGCATTTTCACGATACGAACGGCAGGGCGCTCGACAACATCGCCGTTTCGCTCGAAAAAGGCCTGCGCGTTTTCGATGCCGCCGCCGGCGGCCTTGGCGGCTGCCCTTATGCGCCGGGAGCGGAGGGCAATGTCGCGACTGGCAAGACGGTCGATCATCTGCATGCGCTGGGGTTCGAAACCCGCATCGACCGCGACCGGCTGACCGAGGCAGAGGCTTTTGCCCGCAGCCTGAGGGGAGCACGCTGATGGGCGCTTACGACACGCTAACGCTGGAACGGGATCTCCGCGGGGTGGTGACACTGACGCTCGCCCGGTCCGAAAAGCACAATGCCATGAACGCACGGATGATCGCCGATCTGGCCGACGCGGCCGGCAAGCTCGCAGCCGACGATGCGGTGCGCGTCGTGGTTCTCGCATCCGCCGGCATCACATTCTGCGCCGGCGGCGATCTGCAATGGATGCGCGATCAGGCGGCGAGGGATCGTGCCGGCAAGATCGAGGGGGCGACGGAACTTGCTCTTATGCTGAAGGCACTCGACGACCTGCCGAAACCGCTGATCGGCCGGGTGCAGGGCAATGCCTTCGGCGGCGGTATCGGCCTGATGGCCGTCTGCGACATCGTGGTCGCGGCTGACAGCGCCGGGTTTGCGCTCACCGAAACGCGGCTCGGCCTGATCCCCGCCACCATCGGACCCTATGTCGTGCGCCGGATCGGCGAAGGCCATGCCCGCCGCTTGTTCCTCAACGCCCGCCGCTTCGATACAATCACTGCCCGCGAAATCGGCCTGGTTTCTGTTGTCCGCCTAGCCTCTGAACTTGATGCGGCGGTCGAAGAGGAGGTCTCGGCTTTCCTCGATTGCGCTCCCGGTGCCGTCGCCAGCGCCAAGAGCCTTGTGCAAAGTCTCGCCCGCCAGGCGACCGAAGATCCGATCGGCTACAGCACCGGCCTGCTCGCCGACCGTTGGGAAAGCGCCGAAGGGCGCGCCGGCATCGAGGCCTTCCTCAATCGCCGGCCGATGCCCTGGGCGGCTCCCAAGGCAGGCGGGGATTAGTCCCGGATCGGCTCCGGGACCAGTCGAGCGTTATTGTTTCGGAATACCCGCCTTCTGGATCACGTCCGACCATTTCTGGATGTCGGCCTTCAGGCGGTTGCCGATTTCCTCCGGGGTGCTGGATCGGGCTTCGACGCCGAGATCCGCGAACCGCTTCTTGAGGGCAGGGTCGGCCAGGACTTCGACCAGCGTGGCGTTCAGCTTCTTCACCGCTTCCGGCGGCGTGCCCTTCGGCGCGAAGATGGCGTTCCAGGAGGTCACGTCGAAGCCCTTGACGCCTTCTTCCGCGGCGGTCGGGACGTTCGGCGAGAGACTGGAGCGCGCCGGGCCGGATGAGGCGATAGCGGTCGCTTGGTTCTGCTGCAGGGCAGCCTTCAGCGCCGTCTGGCTGTCGACGATCAAGTCGAGCTCGCCGCCCAGCAGGGCGACCTGAAGATCGGGCGTGGCTTTGTAAGGGACGATGGTGAAATCGATCCCGGAAGCCGACTTGAAGAGTTCGGCTGCCAGGTTCTGGCTGCTGCCGACGTTGATCGTGCCGACGTTCAGCGCACCCGGCTTGGCCTTGGCGGCTTCCAGCACATTCTTGAGGGACTTGAATTTGCCGTCCGCCTTAGTGACGAACACGAAATCGAAATAGGCAAGGCTCGATACCGGCACGAAATCGGCGACCGGATCGAATTGCAGGTTTTTGAAGAGCGGTACGCTGATCGCGGTTCCGTTCGAAAGCAGGGCGAGCGTGTAGCCGTCCGCCGGGGCGTTCAGCGCCGCCCGTGCCGCGACGGAGCCGCCCGCACCCGGCTGGTTCATGATGACGATCTGTTTCCCGAGCTTCTTGCCGAGCGACTCGGCGACCAGGCGGGCCGTGATGTCGGCAATCCCACCGGGGCCGAACGGCAGAACCAGGGTGATGTCCCTCGACGGGTAGGCGTCCTGCGCCATGGCGCCGGTCGGCAGCATCAGGGCCAGGGCGACAGCCAGAGATTTCATCCATCGCGCCGGCTGTCGGAACCGGCCCGCCGATCTCCCCATAGTTTTGTAATTCATTCTCTCCTCCTCCTCTAAAGGCCGCTCAGGCGGCGAAACCGTATAAACGTGCGGGATTGTCGACGAGCAGCCGCCGCCGATCCTCTTCCGTCAGCGCAAACCTCGGCACGAGATCCACGAGGTCGGCCTCGTCGACGGGTTCCTTGAGGTTCGGATGCGGGAAGTCCGTGCCCCACAGGCTCCGGTCGGGGCTTGCCGCCAGCAGCGCCTTGGCAAAAGGCACCGCCGTATCGAACGGAAAGCGGGAGATCCGCTCCGACCCGCAGACCTTGATCCAGCAGTTTTCCCGCCGCACCAGCTCCAGCAGCGTCTGGAACGCCCTCTGGTCGGTGCCGAGGCTGGTGTCGACGCGCCCCATGTGATCGATGACGAAGGGGACCGGCAGGCGGGCGATCATGTCGGAAAGCGGAACGATGTCGCTCGCGTCGAGATGCAGCACCACATGCCAGCCGCGTCCCTTGATGCGGTCGATCACCCGGTTGAAGACGTCCAGGTCCGGTGCCCCGCCGAGATGGCGGACGAAATTGAACCGGACGCCCCGCACGCCGCCGTTGTGGAGTGCCTGGTAGGCGCGGTCGTCAAAGCTATCGTCGACGATGGCGACGCCGCGGTAGCGATCCGGCCGCCAGGCGATCGCGTCGAGCATGGCGCGGTTGTCGGTCCCGTGGCAGCTCGCCTGGACGATGACGGCGCGGTCGATGCCAAGCCGCTCGTGGAGCCTCGCCAGCACCTCTTTCGGCGCATCCTCCGGCGTATAACTGCGATTGGGGGCATAAGGGAACACGGCGCCCGGGCCGAACACGTGGCAATGCGCGTCGCAGCTATTGACAGGCAGTATGAAGTTCGGTTTCCGCCGCGCGGTTGCTATCCCGTGACCGCTCTCCTGGCGATGTTCGTTCATTTCTCCTCCCATGCGTATTTCAGATTGCTGCGGATTGCCTGATTTCGGCGCCGAGGCTTCGAAAGCTCGCATAACTTGCCTCGACGAGTTGATCGACGGCGGCTTCCCGATCGTTTCCATCGACCGTACCGCCCGAAAGACGCGTCACGCGGTCCGGATTGATCAGGGCGTAATAGAGCGAGCCGAGCAGGAACTGGCTGCGCCAGACGAGCCCGCTCAATGGCGCACCGGGTACGCAATCGGCTAAGGCCTTGATGAAGGCGCGGCTCGTCTCGTCGAATGCGTCGGCGATGATCGCCTGGGCATCGGGGTTTCCTTCTGCTGACAGGACCGCCCGCATGCGGGTGAATTCGGCACCGCCGCCATCGCCCTCCGAGGAGGAAACGAAGGCCGGCACGACATAGGCGCGCAGGATCGCCATCAGCCGCTGATCCGCATCGCTGATCCGCAGGGCCTCGCCCAGCAGCTCGCGGCGGCGGGCGTTCATCGGCACCGTGTGGCGCTCGTAAACCTCGTGCAGCAATTTTGCCTTCGAGCCAAAATGATAGGTCAGGCTGCCGACATTGGCTCCGGACGCCTTGGCGATGTCCCGCAGCGAGACGGCATTGTAGCCGCTGCGGGAAAACAGGGTGACGGCGTTTCTGAGCAAGGCTTCCCTCAGGTTCGGTCGCATCGAAGATCCATTATCAATTGTACGCCTAATTTGTACAGTTGTACAAATTAGGCGTCAATCGAAATCGCGCACCGAGGCGGCCGAGACATTTTGCGCCGGGCGCCGGCTCCGGGAACCGACCCTTCCGAGGAAACGAGCTAGCGTTGTGGAAGCATGAAGCCGTCGAAAAAGGCTGCGAGCTCCGCCTGGGCATCGAGCGGCAGGACATGAGCGACATACTGGTCCGGCCGCACTACCACCATGCAGCCCTGTTCCCGGTCGATGCCGCGTAAGTCGAAAATGTCATGGCCGCTCTTGAGGTCGGGGCAGAACATCTTTTCGTAGTCGCGGAGCCCGTAACGGCCCTTCCGGGGCAGCAGGAAAGTCGGCATGGTTTCGACCGCAAGCGTGCGGTGGGCCTGCTGGAAAACGGCCCGGAAATCGATCTCCGAGTCGATGTCGGCACCGGAAGGTGTGTGTCTCTTGACGGGCGAGGAGGGGGAGTCCGCCAGGAAATCGCAAAGCGCCCGTAGTTGGGAAGATGGCTGAGCACGATCCTCCGTTCCGGCAAAGGCATAGATGCGCCAGCGGCCATCGGCTTTCGCGGCATGGCCAAGCTGCATCGGCTTGGCATCGACCAGCCGGATCGCCGGCGCTGAATGGAACCGCGTACCGATTGTCAGCCCCCTGGTGAGATGCTGATGGGTCGATTGGCCGGTCAGCACCGACGGCATGTATCGGGTCGCCGTGCCCGCCGTATAGCGTCCGGACCGAACGAAATATTTCTGGACTTCCGCCGGCTCGACGCCCTCGCCATCCGGATGGTCGGGGGATTTCAGCGGCGCGCTCAGCATGGCCGACCATTCTCGGTCGAAATCGATCAGTTCCTTGGCGATGGTCTGGCGTTCGGCGGAATAGCTGTGCAGCAGTTCGGGCCTGCTGCGCCCCTGCAGGACGGCCGCCAGCTTCCAGCCGAGGTTGAAACCGTCCTGCATCGAGACGTTCATGCCCTGGCCGGCCTTCGGACTATGCGTGTGGCAGGCATCGCCGGCGATGAACACATGCGGCAGGCGCCCCCCGGGAGCGTCCTCCGGCACGTCGTCGAACTTGTCGGTCAGCCGTTGCCCGATCTCGTAGACCGACCACCAGGCGACTTCCTTCACCTCGAATGTGTAGGGATGCAGGATGCGCTGCACGGCCGCGATCAGCTTGTCGACGGTGATGTTCCGGCTCGCGACCCGCTCGTTCTCGTTGAGCTTGTCCATCTCCACATAGATGCGGACCATGTAGCCGCCTTCGCGCGGGATCAGCACGATGCTGCCTTCGCCCGCGGACTGGATCAATGCCTTCAGGCGAATGTCGGGAAAATCGGTAACGGCCAGCACGTCCATGACGCCCCAGGCGTGATTGGCGGAATCGCCATGCAGCGCCCGCCCGATCGATTTGCGCACTGTGCTGCGCGCGCCATCGCAGCCGACGACGTAGCGCGCCTTGACGGTCTCGATCTCACCTTCGTGGGAGGGATCAAGACGCTCCAGCCTCGCGGTCACCGGATAATCCGAAGTAGCCGGGTCTGTTTCGACGTCGATCAGGCGCCGCGAATAATGCGGCTCGAGCCGGGTCGGCGATTTGCGCATGACGTCGAGGAAGAAATCCTGAACCCGCGCCTGGTTGAGGATGACATGCGGGAATTCGGAAAGCCCATCCTCGGTATCGTCGATCCTGCCGCTGCGGATGATGTTTTCGCGTTTTGCGTCGTCCGGCTTCCAGAACGATGTCTCGTTGACCCAGTAGGATTCCCTCATCACCCTCTCCGCGAAACCGAAGGCGTGGAACATTTCCATGGTGCGGCAGGCGATACCGTCCGCCTGGCCGCGCAGCAAGGGCCCCGATCTCTGGTCGACGATGCAGGTCCTGATATCGGGAAAGGCAGACAGTTGCGCCGCGAGCGTAAGGCCTGCCGGACCGCAGCCGACGATCAGGACATCGACTTCGGCGGGAAGCGGTCCTTTGTCGACTGGCGTGCTCTGTCGATCCTCCGGGTGAAAGATTTCCGGGTCGCCGGGCTCGAACCCATTCAGATGGAATTGCATGGAACCAGTTTCCTCCGCATGTTTCTTGATGGGCGTCCGCTGAAATGGATTCGGCGGATCCAACATTGATCAGTATACTGATTATCAGTATACGTGTCAAGCTTGCGATGGTTTTGGAGAGTTTGGTGAAAGACAACGATGACATGCCGGGGCATCTCGCCCGCCGGTTTCAGCAGATCGCCGTGGCGGTCTTCCATGCCGAGGTCGAGCAAGCCGGCTACGACCTGACACCCGTCCAATACGCGGCGCTTGCGGCGGTCAGCACCAATCCCGGCATCGATCAGGTCACGCTCGCGGGGCTGATCGCCTACGACCGGACGACGATTACCGGGGTGGTAGACCGACTGGTGCAGAAAGGCTTGCTCGTGCGCAATGCCAGCACCAGGGACAGACGCGCCCGCGAATTGCAGATCACCGACGAGGGTCGCAAGACCTTGAGCGGCGTCGCGCCGGTGGTCGAGGCGGCGCAGGAACTCATGCTGCGCGGGCTGTCGGCAGATGAGGGCGACGAACTGCTGCGGCTTTTGCGCAAGGCGATCGCCGCCGGCAACGAACTGAGCCGGGCGCCGCTGCGCGAGGTTTCGGACGCCCCCAAGACCAAGCCGGTCATATGACCCGCTACAGACGCAGCTTCGAGCAAGGCGCTCCTCGGCTGCCGGGCAAGCCGCGTACTCGATCCTGCGCGGTTAACCTTTTGTTGACCATATTGGTCGAGCCTCCTCTCCAGGCGCACCAGCCGTAACTCGGATACAGCAGGGAGAAGAGCATGACGCTCGTGACATTGCCCAACAAGATCACGCGAAACAGCCACCACACCGTTCTGGTGATGCGCGACGGCGGCACATGCCAGGCCGTCTGCGTCGTCAACGACGGCAGGATCGGCGACGTCTGCTCCAAGCTCGGCCTTATCGAAAGCATCGCCAGCAGCAAGCTCGATCACGGCGAAGTGGCGTTCGACGGCCGCGTCTGGATCACCCATTCCGACATGCCGCGTCCACTGCATGCGAGCCGCCACTAACAATTGGGTGGCCTTGCGCTGAAGGTGCTCCGACGCCATCGCGTCTGGTCCCCGTCGCCGGGACAGGAATGAGGAGAGTGGGGATGCCCTCCCGCGGGGTCTTATCCCGCGAGCGAACGAAACATCCGGCCCCCGAGCATACCCAAGGGCCGGATATCGGGGAGGTATCAGCGGAAGAGGTCGAGAATGCGTTTCGACTGTTCGTTGACGATGCTGAGGCCGATCGTCTGGAGCTGCTGCTGCACCTTCGTGGCGGCAAGCTTGACGGCGCTCTCTTCCATGTTGGCGTCGACGAGGCGCCCGACGCCGCGGTCGATCGCATTCTGCAGCTTGGAGAGGAATTCCGTATTGGCGCTGATGCGGCTCGACGTGGAGCCGAGCTTGGCGCCGGCGGAGGTGAGGCTCGAAAGCATGCTGTCGGTGGCCGAGATCATGCCATCCAACTCGTCTTCGGTGGTCGAATTGGAGATCTTGATTTCGCTGGCGGTTGCCGAGCCCTGCGATCCCGTATCGAGGAGGTAATATTCGTAGGCGGTGCCGTTGTCGGTGGTGCCCGAATAGGCCTTGGTCAGAAGCCCGTCGGCGGCGTCACCGCTGCCGACCAGCGTCGTCGAGGCGGTATCGAAATCGATCGTGTTGAGGGCCGTGGTGCCGTCTTGGTTCGTCGATGGGGATGCCAGCAGCGACTTGACGCTCGGCGTCCCGGCGGAACTCAGCCAGTTCTCGCCGTTGAAGGATGACGACTCGGCGACCATGCCCAACTGATCCTTGAGTTGGCCGATCTCCGCATTGATGGCGTCGCGGTCCACGCCCGGCGAGCGCGCCAGGATAAGTTTTGCCTTGATCTCGGAAACGAGACCGGTCGCAGCCTCCATGCCGAGCGACGCCGTATCCGTCACCGCGGCTGCAAGGCCCGATGCGTCCTCGACTGCCGAAAGCGACATGCCCGTCGAACGCATCGAGGTGGCGATCGACCAATAGGCGGCGTTATCGGAGGCCGTATTGACGTTGCGGCCGGTTGCCACCTGGATCGTGTTACGCTCCAGCGCCTTGGCGGAGCCGGTCAGCAATAACAGCGCAGAAGCCGCCGACTGATTGTAAGAAATGCTGCTCATGAAGCGTCTCGCAGGTGGGAAGGACACGTTACGGGCTCAGGCAGTGAAGATTGGCGTCATGCCCTTGAGCTGTCGCCGCGTTGGCGCACGAACCCATCACCTGCAATCACCTTGCACGAGCGAGATTTCAAAGCATTTGCAGGATTTATTAAGGTTTTAATGATTGGCGGGTTTGTTGGCGGGAATGTGTTCAGATGCGGTAGACCTAAGAAATCACCGCTGCGTACTCTGAACTCAGAAGCCCTGAAATAAAAAGTCCGTCGCGGCGAGAATCTCGTCGCGATACGCGGAAAGGTCAGCAACCAGTTCGCCGAGATCCTGGGCCGGCACCGCGGCCATTCTTTGCGTCGCCATCACGTGCAGTTCGCCACGGATTGCAAAACGCGGGTTGAGACGTGGCATCGACCACGAAAGCTCCGCGACCGGATATAGCGGGACTATGACGCGAGTCTTGAGATCATCCAAAAGGTCCGCCTGAAGGTCGAGCACCAGCAGTTTGCTGGATGCCATTTTGTAAGCACGAAAACGCGCCATCAGAACTGGCGATACTTGGCGAGTGGCAAACCGTGTTTCTCGATATATTCATTTTCAAGCCGGATTGCCTCGGCATTCTCCAGCCGCCAAAGGCGTTCGCGCTCGGCCTTGATCGCCTTGGTTATGCCTTCCTCGGCCGCCCGCGACACGTTGATCTTAAGCTCGCGTGCTTCGGAAATAAGGTTGCTGTTCAGCGAAAGATTGGCTGCTTTTCGGGCGGACTGGGACATTCCGATCTCCAAGTTTATGCGCAGATCATATGCGCATAAACTGTCATTGGAAAGATCAATCGTCCTTCATCTTCAAGGCGGCAATGAACGCTTCCTGGGGGATGTCGACCTTGCCGAACTGCCGCATGCGCTTCTTGCCTTCCTTCTGCTTGTCGAGCAGCTTGCGCTTGCGGGTGGCGTCGCCGCCGTAGCATTTTGCGGTCACGTCCTTGCGCATCGCCGAGATCGTTTCGCGGGCGATGACGTTGCCGCCGATCGCCGCCTGGATCGGGATCTTGAACATGTGCCGCGGGATCAGGTCCTTGAGCTTCTCGCACATGTCGCGGCCGCGCTTTTCCGCAGCCGAGCGGTGGACCAGCATGGAGAGCGCGTCGACCGGCTCGCCGTTGACCATGATCGACATCTTCACGAGGTTGCCCTCGCGATAGCCGTGCAGATGGTAGTCGAACGAGGCGTAACCCTTGGAGATCGACTTCAGGCGGTCGTAGAAGTCGAACACCACTTCGTTGAGCGGCAGCTCATAGGTGAGCATGGCGCGCTTGCCGACATAGGTGAGTTCGGTCTGGATGCCGCGGCGGTCCTGGCAGAGTTTCAGGATGCCGCCGAGATAGTCGTCGGGAGTGAGGATCGTCGCCTTGATCCAGGGCTCCTGGATTTCCGAAATCTTGACCACATCCGGCATATCGGCCGGATTGTGCAGCTCGCGCTCGGAACCATCGGTCATCGTCAGCTTGTAGACGACCGAGGGTGCCGTGGCGATCAGGTCGAGGTCGAACTCGCGTTCCAGGCGTTCCTGGATGATTTCGAGATGCAGCAGGCCGAGGAAGCCGCAGCGGAAACCGAAACCGAGTGCTGCCGAACTTTCCATTTCGAAGGAGAAGGAGGCGTCGTTGAGGCGCAGCTTGCCCATCGCGGCGCGCAGATCCTCGAAATCGGCGGCATCGACCGGGAAGAGGCCGCAGAACACCACCGGCTGGGCCGGCTTGAAGCCCGGCAGCGCCTTGGCGGTCGGGCGCTTGTCCTCGGTGATCGTATCGCCGACGCGGGTATCGGCCACTTCCTTGATCGAGCCGGTGAAGAAACCGATCTCGCCGGGGCCGAGGCTGTCGACGGCCAGCATTTTCGGGGTCAGCACGCCGACGCGCTCCACTTGGTATTTGGCATCGGTGCCCATCATGCGGATGGTCTGGCCCTTGGTCAGCACGCCGTCGAGAATGCGCACCAGAACCATGACGCCGAGATAGGTGTCGTACCAGCTGTCGACCAGCAGCGCCTTCAGCGGGCCTTTTTCGCCGAGTTCGCTCTTCGGCGGCGGCAGCTGGTGGACGATCGCTTCCAGCACGTCCGGAATGCCGAGGCCCGTCTTTGCCGAGATCAGCACGGCGTGCGACGCGTCGATGCCGATCACTTCCTCGATCTGTTCGCGGATGCGGTCGGGTTCGGCCGCCGGCAGGTCGATCTTGTTGAGGACGGTGACGATCTCGTGGTTGTTGTCGATCGCCTGATAGACGTTGGCGAGCGTCTGCGCCTCGACGCCCTGGGATGCGTCGACGACGAGAAGCGAACCTTCGCAGGCCGACAGCGAACGCGAGACTTCGTAGGCGAAGTCGACGTGGCCGGGGGTGTCGATCAGGTTCAGGATATAGGTTTCGCCGTTGTTCGCCTTGTAGTGCAGGCGCACGGTCTGGGCCTTGATGGTGATGCCGCGTTCGCGCTCGATATCCATCGAGTCCAGCACCTGTTCCGACATGTCGCGCTCGGCAAGGCCGCCGGTCGTCTGGATCAGCCGGTCGGCGAGCGTCGACTTGCCGTGGTCGATATGCGCCACGATCGAGAAGTTGCGGATATGGTCAAGCGGAGTGCGGGTGGAATTGGTGCTCATGGTCGCGCATATAGCAGCGCGAATCCCTGCCGCAAAGCGGAAAGATAACCTTTCGTTGAGGATAAAGCCCGCAGCAGCAGGCTATTTGGCGGGCTTTTCGCTCTCCGGACCGGTCATCACGGAGGCGTTCGGAAGCTGGGCGCTTCTGAGCCCGACATTCTCCCGTTCGTCGGCCGGCACGCCCACGCGTTCCTTGAGGCGCCAGATCACGTAAGTCCCATAGGCGATCGCCACCAGGATCACGGCGTAGATGAAGGTGTGCTGGCCGAAAGCCGGGGTGAGCAGCGTCACCCCGAGCGGCACGATGGTCGCAGCCGTCGACCAGGCGACCAGCAGCGTCGAGGAGAGCGGCACGAAGTCGCCGGGATCGGCGCGGTCGTTGGCATGCGCATTGGCGACTGAATAGACGGTCTCGACCGCGCCGCCGAAGACGAGGAAGACGAGCATCAGGACGATCATCATCGAGAAGGACACGAACAACGCCGCGGTGCCCGCCGCGACGATCAGCGCGCAGGTGATCAACAGCACGAAACGGCGATCGATGCGGTCCGACAGCATGCCGAGCGGATATTGCACGAACAGCAGGCCCGTCTGCATCACCAGCATCAGCAGCGCGACGTCCGCCTGCGCCACGTGGCTGGTGGTGGCGTAGATCGGCACGAAGCCCTGGATCACCATCGAGAGCCCGCCGGACGCGAGCACGCCGATCAGCCCGACCGGCGAGATACGCCAGGCCATCTTGATGTCGACATTGACATTGGCCGGCGCCGGCGGGTTGGGCAGGCGGGTCAGCCCGATCGGCAGGATGGCGAGCGCGGTGACGAACACCACGGCGAGCGGCGCCAGATTGCCGTCCGTCGGGATGCGGCCGAACAACCAGGCGCCGGCGCCAAGGCCCAGCACGAAGGCCATGTAGAAGAACGACATCGCCCGGCCCCGCCACTCGTTCGAGGCGGCATGGTTGAGCCAGCTCTGGGCGATGATGAAATTGACGTTGGACGCTGCCCCATAGACGCCGCGCGCCAAAACCCACCAGATCGGCGGCGGGTTGGTGGCGATCAGCACGGCGGCGATGATCACCATCGCCATCGAGCAGGAGAACAGCCGCGCATGGCCTACCCGGCGGATTAGCGGCCCGCCGACGATGCAGCCGATCAGCCCGCCGAAGGCGAGCGTCGGAACCGCGGCGCTGGCGGCCCAGGATGAACCCGTCTCCGTCAGCACGAAGGGGACATAGGCGGACATGATGCCGCTGCCGACGGCGGCGATCGTCATCGAAACGACGATGCTGGCGATCGACAGGGGCGACGCCGTCTCGGATGTCTGGCCGTTCATCTCGTCCCCCCGCAAGCGCGGGCGTTGGCGATTTCCGCCGATTTGAAGCCCGATACTGCTCCATAGCCGATGGACCATGACAGGAGCTATCGCGGAAGCGCCATCGCTTGTAAGATTCGCCAACTCTATCATTTGCGCACTTGATTCCACGATAAGGGAATGCAATTCTCAAATCATGGAAGCCACGGATCATGACATTGAAAACGCTATCAGCGAGCGGCTGAAGAGCCTGCGGGCCCGCGCCGGTCTGACGCTGGACGAGCTGGCGAACCGCTCCGGCGTCAGCCGTGCGATGATTTCGCGGATTGAGCGGGCCGAGGCGAGCCCGACGGCGGCGCTACTGGCAAGGCTGTCGGAGGCACTCGGGCTCTCCCTCTCGGCCTTTTTCGCCGATGACGAGCCGCAGGGTTCGCCGCTCAGCCGCCGGGCGGAACAGAAGCTATGGCGCGATCCGCATACGGGTTATCTGCGCCGCTCGGTTTCGCCGCCGGGCACGCCGAGCAAGGTAGATATCGTTGAGGTGGATTTCCCCGCCCATGCGCGCGTCAGCTTTCCGCCGCGCGAGGAGAGCCGGGTGATGACCCAGCATGTCTGGTTGTTCGAGGGCGTGCTGGAGATGGTCATCGGCGAGACCGTCCATACGCTTCATCCCGGCGATTGCCTCTACATGGATATCGGCGCCGCCTTCGACTTCCACAATCCGTCCGACAAGCCGGCCCGGTATGCTGTCATCCTCGACCGCGGCCGCTGAGCATTTTCATCAGGAGATTTTTCAAGATGACCGTCACCATCCGCATCCTCGATGCCGGCGAAACCCGCGCTGCCATAGCCGATCTCTCCGAGACCCTGTCCGACTGCATAAATGGCGGGGCTTCGCTCGGCTTCATGCTGCCCTTCGCGCCGGAGGATGCGGTCGGCTACTGGCAGGAGATTGCCGATGCGGTCGAAGAAGGCGGCATCATCCTCGCTGTGGCCGAAGTGGGGGGCAAGGTGGTCGGTACGGTGCAGGTGGGCCTTGCCTCGAAGCCGAACCAGCCGCATCGCGGCGACCTGATGAAGCTCCTCGTGCATCGCTCCGCCCGCGGCCTCGGCCTGTCGCGCAGGCTGATGGAGGCGGTGGAAGCGGAAGCCGCACGGCGCGGCCGCACGCTTCTGGTGCTCGACACCGCGACCGGCAGCGACGCGGAAAAGATCTATCCGCGCTTTGGTTGGGAGCGGGTGGGCGTCATTCCGGATTATGCCATGTGGCCGCAGGGCGGTTTCTGCGCCACCACGCTGTTTTACAAGCGGGTTGCTTGAGGGTCCAAGAAAAATCCACCAGCACGTCCCCCTCCATCTCGATTTATTCTTGCAAATCAGGGCATATGAACGGGCGCCCGTTGATCAGGCGCTATCATAGGGGGCTTTATGTTGATTTTTAATTCGCTGCCGGCGATCCGCCGCGCAGCCCTGGTGGCTTTGACGGCAACCGTCTGCTCCATCGCTGGTCAGGTTATGTCCGCCGACGTCAGCTTCGTGATGCGCAACGAACATCCGAACGCCGTCGAGGTCGAGCTTTATAGCCAGGACCGCAAGCATGTCTGGCCGGGCGGCAACCAGGTCTATTATCTGGATGACGGCGAATCCAAGCAGATCCACCTCTCCTGCCAGCAAGGCGAGAACATCTGCTACGGTGCTTGGGTCTCCGGCGACAAGCAGACCTATTGGGGCACGGGCCCGAACAACAAGGAAGCTTGCGAAGACTGCTGCTACGTTTGCAGCGGCGGCGAGACCGAGGAAATCAATCTGGTCGAGTAAGCGGGATCTGCAACAGGATCGGCCGCGCTGTCGGCCGATCCTTTCGGCTCAGCGGCTTTCTTGAGTGGCCGCAAACGGGGTGATGGCCGCTCGGCCGTCAGCGGGGTCGTCCGTGAACGAGCACACCGTCGATATCGACTATCATGATTTTCATTGCGCATTTTCCAGATTTGAAAACGGATATAAAACAGGCGCCGCAAGCGAATATGCCGCTTCCACCATCGTCCATCCAGTCGCGGATGATATCGGGAACATGATGCGGGATTTATATAGAATCGGACTATTGGCGCGCCTCTGGCTGAGCCTTGCCGCAGCTGCGGCCGCCGAGGATGTGCCGAAATTCGCGCAGTTTGCCGAGAAAGTCTATTCCGGCCCGAGTGCTTCGGTAAAGCTGGTGACGGAGGACGACCGGAGCTTCGCGACCCGGCTGAGGGCAGCGGCGAAACAGCCGGTGAATTTTGCAGGGCATTATATTCTCACGACATGGGGCTGCGGCGCCGAATGCCTGGGCGGCGCAGTCATCGATGCCCGCAGCGGCAAGGTCACCTTCCTTCCCTATTCAGTCTGCTGCTGGGGTGAGGGCGAGCCCTTTTATTACCGCAGGGACAGCCGGCTGATCGTCTTTTCCGGCGTGCTCAACGAGGAAAGCCCGAAGGGCGCGCATTTTTTCGAGTTACGGGATGGCGTGTTTCTGCATGTGACGAGCCGCGCCAAAGACGGCACGGCCCTTTCCGGCATTCCGAAGCCAGCGAAATAGCCTGCCGATCAATCACCGGCGTTCAACATCTTCTTGAAAGCTGTGATGATCAGCCCAGCCAGTTCGCGATGGATATCGCTGCGCGGCCGGCTGGTGTCGCTGCAGATCGGGTCTGGCTCGCCGACCTTCTTCAGGAATTCCTCGGCGCCAGGTTTGCAGACGGGCAGGAAGCTGAAATGGTCGGCTTTATCGACCTGGGCATAAGTCGCTTTCGAAGCCTTTTTGGCGAGCGCCTCCGAAAGCACGGCGGCCGGGATCTCACCCGCGCTGCCCAGATTGATGAAGGCGAGCGGGATATCGATCGCCCCGATACTATCAGGCTTGAAAGCCTCGACCAGACCGGGATCAACCAGCACCACTCCCGAAATGCGGGCGTCTCGGTTCGACTGCTCGAAGCGGCTGCGGTCGACGCTGTCGAGGTTCAGCGGCTCGACCGCCACCTCTTCGCCGCCGGCAAAACCGCGCCCGCCGCGAAACCAGCGGCAATCCATCATGTCGGAATTGGTCTCGCAATAGTGCTTGTAGGCATCGAGATCGGCACGTGCGCCGGCAAGCTCGATTGCCGTGCTGCCGCCAAGCGAGAAACCGAGCACGCCGATGCGCGTTTTGTCTACCGAAGCCTTGAAGCGCGGATCGGCTGAAAGTGCGGTGATGACGTCCGAGATATCCTGTGTGCGCTCCCAGATTTTAGGCGTGGCCTCCGGCGTGGAATCACCGCTCGTTGTACCGGGGTGGTTGGGGCCGGCAACGATGAAGCCGGCTTTCGCCAGTTCGATGGCGATCCAGCCCATGCCGTCTGCTCGTGAGCCCGAACCATGCGAGACGAGTACGATGGGGAACCGGCCGGCTTCGATGGTGGCGTTTCGCGAGGCGGTGGAGTTTTCAAATATTGGGTTTTCGCCGTCGGAGCCGGCACGGCCGTCACCCTTCGACGGATACCAAACGGTCACTGCCAGCGCGCGGTCGCGGGTGGGTGAGACGACGCTGATCTTTTGGATGCCGACGGGCAGGACATCGCCGGCAAAGGCGGCATCGGCCAGGAACGGACCGATGAAGGGAAGAAGAACAAGAAAGGGAAGTTTCAATCGCATGTGAGCCTCGTCCTGTTTAAAAACGAAGGCTCCTTCCTGGCGTCATGGCGGTCTTTCGGCGACCTCGATCACGTTCGAGGTCGTCCTCGAACGTGATCTTGTCCTATGGCCTCAAGCCCCGGCGCGCTTTTCCGTCAGGAAATAGAGGAAGGCGATGACCGGCAGGGCAAGTCCGAGCGACGAGGCAAGCAGCCAGCCGCCTTCGGCAAAGGCCCAGGCGCCGACGGCGGAGCCGATCGCGCCGCCACAGAAGAAGGTCGCCATGTAGAGGCCGTTGAGCCGGCTTCTCAGGTCCGCGCCGAGATTGTAGATCGACCGCTGGCCGATCACGAGCGTCATCGTCACCCCGAAATCGAGCAGGATGGCGGCAGTCGTCAGCAGCGCGAGTGCCACGAGCGAGCCTTCGGGCGCGATATGGGTGATCAGGAAGGCGACGGCGACGGCGGCGATGCCGAAGATTGTCGCGGGCCGGCCAAGATCCCGGTCGGCCAGGCGTCCGGCGATCGGCGAGGCTATGGCTCCCGCGACACCTGCCAGGGCAAAGAGTGCGATGCCGGCCTGGCTGAGGTGGAAGGCGGGGCCGGCGAGAACCAGCGGCGTCACCGTCCAGAACAGGCTGAAGGTGGCGAACTGGCAGGCCTGGTAGAATGCCCGGCGGCGCAGGACCGGCTGGGTGGCGTAAAGGCGCCCCATCGATCCGAGCAGGCCGAAATACGAGAGCTTCGTTTGCGGAATGCGCTTCGGCAGCCGCGCGGCAAGCACGAAGCCGAGCACGATCATCGCCGCAGCCGACAGGAAAAAGACGATGTGCCAGGAGGAGAACTCGGCAACGAAGCTCGAGACCGGCCGGGCCATCATGATGCCGATCATCAGCCCGCTCATGACATTGCCGACCACCCGGCCGCGATTGGCGTCATTGGTCAGGCTGGCGGCAAACGGCACGATCATCTGCACGGCGGTGGAGCCGATGCCAATCGCCAGCGACGCGGCGAGGAACGGGACGGTCGCGGTCGACAGGCCGGCTCCGAGCAGCGCCACGGTGACCGCGCCGATCATGGTGAGGATCAGCCGGCGGTTTTCCAGAAGGTCGCCGAGCGGCACGACCAGCAGCAGGCCGAGGCCATAACCGATCTGGGTCAGTGTGACGATAAGGCCTGTCGCATGCGCCGGCAGACCGATCGAGGCGGCGATCGGACCTGCGAGCGGTTGGGAATAATAGAGATTGGCGGCGATGAGCCCGCAGGCTGCTGCCATGACGAAGGTCATCGCGGCGGACAAGCCGGAGGCGACCGTCGGCGTGGCCATCGTTGCGGTATTGGTGGTCATGGGAAGCTCCTTGGGAGGAAGGATTGCATTGAAAAATCAGTCGAGAAGTTTCATGGCCGCATCGACCACGGAAAAGGCGCGGTCCCGGTTCGGCCCGGTTTTGCCGAGCACTCTCAGGCCTTGTGTCACAGAGAGCAGGACGTGGGCGGTGGCGAGGGGATCGATCGCCGGCGGAATGGAGCCATCCGCCTGGCCTTCGCGGATGAGTGCCTCGATCATGGCTTCAGTCCGGGCCATCGAGCGGCCCACCCGTTCGGCTGCGTCGGCATCGTAGACCGCGAGTTCGATCGCCGTGCCGACGACGAGGCAGCCGCGCCGGCCGTTTTCGCCGTGCGAGGCTTCGGCATAAAAGCGCAGCATGCGGGAAACCTTGTCGCGGCCGTTTGCGCCTTCGGCCAGTTCCTGGTCGAGAAGTGCATTGCGGACCTGCTTATAGCGGTCGAAGCTTGCGAGAAAGATTGCCTTCTTGTCCTTGAACGCCTTGTAGAGACTGCCGGCGGCAAGCCCCATCGCGTCCTTCAGCTCGGAAATCGAGGCCGCGTGATAACCCCTCTCGGAAAAGACGATGATCGCTTTGTCGAGTGCATCTTCGATCTCGAATTCGCGGGGGCGACCCGGCGGACGCCCAGTGCTGTTGATGTCCATGATGTCGGCTTAGTTTGGAAACGATCGTTCCCAAATAGAGGCGTCTTTGCGCTTCGTCAAGGGAAAACCTGGCCGCGGTATATGAAGTTTCGATGTTGGCGGGCGTGCTGGGTCCGACGATTAGCGGGAACACTTGAGGCGCCCGGCGGTTACGTCCCTGTCACCAACCGCAAAAGCTGGAGGCAGGCATGAGCAAGAGTGACGTACAGGAAGCCGTAAAACGCGCCGAACGCCAGGTCGAGAACACCAGTGCCGGCGGCCACCTCGGCGGCACCTATTACGGCCAGAACCCGGACGGCAAGACGGCATCCACCAATACCAATGTCGGCAAGAACCGTCCCAACACCGGCAGCAGCTAGACGTCACCACCATCAAGGGATTTTGGAGAGCCCCGCCGCGTGCGGGGCTTTTTTGTTCTATGATCCAAAAATCCGGTTGCGAAAAAAAATCGGTCGGCTCTGTCGGGAGAGAAGGGGCCCGGCCGTCCTTGGTTCAAGGATGGGCATGGCGATGCTGCGCATGCCGTCCGGATTTCGGAACCTGTGACATAGGGGAGTAGACATGAGTAGCAATTATCGTTGGGTGATCGTCGCTGCCGGCGCCTTGATGGGCTGCGTCGCCGTCGGCACGATGTTCTCGCTGGCCATCTTTCTGGAGCCGATCGCCAGGGCGACCGGCTGGTCCCATGCGGGCATTTCGAGCGCCATGACGCTCAATTTCGTCGTCATGGGCCTCGGCGGCTTCATGTGGGGCACGTTGAGCGACCGTTTTGGCGCACGCGTCGTCGTGCTGATCGGAGCAGTGCTTCTTGGCCTTGCGCTGGTGCTCGCCAGCCAGACACAGAGCCTGATTGCCTTCCAGCTGATCTATGGCTGTCTGGTCGGGCTTGCCGCAAGCGCCTTTTTCGCGCCGATGATCGCCGTCACCATGTCTTGGTTCGACGAGCATCGCAGCCTCGCTGTTTCACTGGTATCGGCCGGCATGGGCATGGCGCCGATGACCATCTCGCCCTTCGCCCGCTGGCTGATCACCGCCTATGACGACTGGCGCATGGCGATGCTCTTCATCGGCATCGGCGCCTGGATCTTGCTGCTGCCGACGGCCTTTTTGGTCCGCAATCCGCCGGCCGTGGCGGCTGCGGGCGGCACGGCCTCCGAACCGCAGGCAGAAGGTGCCGGCATGCCGCTGTCGCGGGTGTTCCGCTCGCCGCAATTCCTGGTGCTCGGGTTTACCTTCTCCGCCTGCTGCGCTGCCCATTCGGGCCCGATCTTCCACATGGTGAGCTATGCGATGTTCTGCGGCGTGGCACCGATGGCGGCCGTCAGCATCTACAGCGTCGAGGGCGCGGCCGGTCTCGGCGGCCGTATTCTGTTTGGCGTGCTGGCTGACCGGCTGGGCGTCAAGCCGGTGTTGATCGGCGGCCTGATGATCCAGGCAGCCGTTATCGCCGCCTACACGATGGCAAGCGATCTCAGTCAGTTCTACATGTTGGCGGTGATCTTCGGCGGCACCTATGGCGGTGTCATGCCGCTCTATGCGGTGCTGGCGCGCGACTATTTCGGACCGAAGATCATGGGTACCGTGTTCGGCGCGGCGACCATGCTCTCGAGCCTCGGCATGGCCTTCGGACCTCTCGCCGGCGGCTGGGCCTTCGACCATTTCGCAAATTATGACTGGCTGTTCTTCGGTTCGGCGCTGGTCGGTCTCGGGGCAGTGGCGATCGCTCTCGCCTTTCCGCCGCTGCCACGCCAGCCGGCGCAGCTTCAGGCCGCTTGAGCGGCTCACATATGCTGAGCCACAAAGCAAAAAGCCCGGAAAATTCCGGGCTTTTGAAATTTAGTGATCTGCCGGGGCCTTTCGGCCCTTGGCTCGAACCGGGGCCGGAGCAGGCTCCGCCGCTTCGCGTTCAAGACGAAGCTGCCTCAGTTTCTCGGTTTTCTTTTCCCGCTGGGTCGCTTCCGCCGAAATGATGGAGCGCGCGGTGTGATCTGTCGCGGCAGCTTTGTCACGCGCGGAAAGCTTGGTGGGATTGAAGAATTCGTCCTTGGTTGCGGCCATAATATCCTCCTTCCTGATGGGATGTCCGTGCGGTCGACAAATTATCCGCGCGCCGGACGGACCACTTTCTTGGGAGCCGGCAGGAGGCCTTCGCGCTGCATCTTCTTGCGCGCCAGCTTGCGGTAACGGCGAACGGCTTCAGCCTTTTCGCGCACCCGCTTTTCGGAGGGCTTCTCGTAGGCGCTGCGCGCCTTCATCTCGCGGAAGACGCCTTCGCGCTGCATCTTCTTCTTCAGCACCCGGAGTGCCTGCTCGACATTGTTGTCTCTGACTAGAACCTGCAAACTAAATCCTTTCCATTGCGGGCAGATCCCGCGTTCGATCAAGATGTTGAATTACTTGCCGATACGAATGCTCGACGGCTTCAGCCAAGGTCCGGCTGGGGCGGCGTCGGAAGCCTCGTCCTTCTTGGTGGACGATGCGGTCTCGGAAGTGTCGATATCACTTTCGACGATCCGGCGCTCGAAATTCTCGCTGCCGAAACGTACCCGGTATTGGTTTTCGCCTCGGTCGGCTGCCGGCAAAAGGCCCACGACGCGGCATGTCCGGTCGCCAGTGGCGGTCCGGGTAAGGCCTGCCTTGAGGACGATGTTATCGCCTATGGCATAGACATTTGCGCTCATCGTGGTCTCCTTGAACCGGCCAAAAGCCGGGGCAAAACAAAAAGGCCGGGCGTTACCCCGACCTCTTCCCGTCATTCAAGCCGTCGCTGCCAGTACTTCCGTGGTCAGCCGAGGCGAATGACATCCTTATGCGGCCCGGAGGTTGTCGGCCGAGCTCTTGCCGGACTTGCGGTCGCGAACGATCTCGTAGGAGATCTTCTGACCTTCCGTCAGGGAAGACATGCCGGCACGTTCGACAGCCGAAACGTGAACGAAAACGTCCGTCGCGCCGTCATCAGGCTGAATGAAGCCGAAGCCCTTGGTGCTATTGAACCACTTTACGGTGCCAGTATTCATAACGATTTCCTTTCAATCGTTAGAGATTGCGGACAGTATTCCGTCCGCTTTGATCGATATTTGAGAGGAAATCTGACTGAGCACCAGGCCCGTGAACAAAGGTCGCAAGCAATTTTCGATAGCGTCAATATAAGCTTTATCCGTTGATAATCAATGCTGCCACGGAGATTTAATTTTCCGGGCGCTCAACGGCGATGCCGATTTTCTCAATCAACGACATGATTTTACAGTGCAATATCGAAATTAGCAACCGCTTTGGCCGGCTCGGCGACCGATTCTGAAGCGTCGGCAGCCGGCTTTCGAACTCCACGCCCGGAGGATCGCTCCGGGCGTGGCGCATGTCACTACGACGATCTGGTCAGAGCGTGCCGGCGCGCTGCTGCGTCATCATATAGGTGTCGTAGGAATATTCGGCGATCTGCGCCCAGAGATAAGCGTCCTTCTTGAAGGCCTGCTGGCTGTCGTAGATCTTCTTGAAGGCCGGGCTCTTGGCCGAGAGGTCGGCATAGGTCTCCATTGCCGCCTTGAAGCAGACATCCATGATCTCGCGGCTGAAGGCTTTCAGCACCGCGCCTTCGGCAACCAGCTTCTTCAGCGCCGTGGCGTTGTGGGCGTCGTAATTGGCGAGCATGCTCATGTTGGCCGCGGCGCAAGCGTCGGTAACGATCTGCTGATAGCTTTTCGGCAGGCCCTTGAACTTTTCCAGGTTGAAGAAGGCATGCATGGCCGGCCCGCCTTCCCACCATGCCGGATAATAATAATATTTGGCGACCTTCACGAAACCGAGTTTCTGGTCGTCATAGGGACCGACGAACTCGGTGGCGTCGATCGTGCCCTTCTCGAGCGCTGCATAGACGTCGCCGCCGGCGATCTGCTGCGGAGTGACGCCGACCTTTTGCATCACCTGGCCCGCCAGGCCCGCAATCCGCATCTTCAGGCCCTTCAGGTCATCGATCGTGTTGATTTCCTTGCGGAACCAGCCGCCCATCTGGGTGCCGCTATTGCCGGCGGGCAGGGCATAGAGATTGCGCGGGGCCAGGAACTCGTTGATCAGGTCGTTGCCGCCGCCTGCCGTGAACCAGGCATTGGTCATGCGGGCGTTGAGGCCGAAGGGAATGGCGGTACCGAGCGCAAACGCCGGATCCTGGCCGATGTAATAATAGGAGCAGGTATGGGCCATCTCGACGGTACCGTTGGCAACCGCGTCTGCGGCCTGTAGCGGCGGCACGATTTCGCCGGCCCCGAACGTCTGGATTGTAAACTTGCCGTCAGTCGCGTTCCTGACGCTGTCGGCGATCTGGTTGGCGGCGTTGAAGATGATGTCGAGGCTCTTCGGGAAGGAAGAAGTCAGTCGCCAGTTGACCCTGGGGCTTTCCTGGGCAATCGCCGGGGCGGCAAGCGCGGTTGCGGCAGCGGCGCCGACCCCGGCCGTGGCGGCCTGCTTGAAGAAACGTCTGCGGTCCATGGAATCCTCCTCAAAGCGAAAAGTGCGCGGCCAGTCCGGGCCCTGTCGATTTCGCTCATAATCCTTTCATTTCGGGAACGGCAAGGAAATTCCAAAAAGTCGCACTGGCGCCCGGCTAACATCGAGGCCGACCGGGCAATTGCGCGCGCGAAGTTCGTATTCACCATAGAAGAGTTTGGTCGTCGAACGAATTGGCGCGGGTTGCCGGCATGAGTGTTTCGGTCTTTCACCGCCACTTCAAGGACGTGACTGCCATGAGCCCGATCCAGTACCAGAAGAGCATCCGCCTGCACGAAGCACGCCGCCGGCTGCTGGCGGAAGCGGGCGATACGGCGCGGGTCGCCTTTTCAGTGGGATACGAAAGCGTAACCCAGTTCAGCCGCGAATATTCCCGACAGTTCGGCGCATCGCCAGCCCGCGATGTCGGACGCCTGCGCGACCGGATGGCTGGCGATATCGAGCTGGTCGAAGGCTGATAGACAAAAAGCCCGAAACGATGCTCCGGGCTTTTGATATTGCGAACGGACGCTGTTTACAGCGTGCCCTTGCGCTGCTGCACCATCATGAAGGTGTCGTAGCTGTATTCGGCGATCTGGTTCCAGAGATAGCCTTCCTTCTTGAAGGCCTGCTGGCTGTCGTAGATCTTCTTGAAGGCGGCGTTCTTGGCGTTGAGTTCGGCATAGACTTCGAGCGCAGCCTTGTAGCTGGCTTCGAGGATTTCCGGGCTGAACGGCTTCAGGACCGCACCTTCCGAAACAAGCTGACGCAGCGCCTTGGCGTTGCTGGTGTCGTAACGGGAAAGCATGTTCTGGTTGGCATTGGCGCATGCATCCTTGATCATGCGCTGGTAGCTCTTCGGAAGGGCGTTGAACTTTTCCTTGTTCATGAAGGCGTGGACGGCCGGTCCACCTTCCCACCAGGCCGGATAATAATAGTACTTGGCGACCTTCACGAAACCGAGCTTCTGGTCATCATAGGGACCGACGAATTCGGTGGCGTCGATCGTGCCCTTTTCGAGTGCTGCATAGACGTCGCCGCCGGCGATCTGCTGCGGCGTGACGCCGAGCTTCTGCATCACCTGGCCTGCGAGGCCGGCAATGCGCATCTTCAGGCCCTTCAGGTCTTCGATCGTGTTGATTTCCTTGCGGTACCAACCGCCCATCTGGGCACCGGTATTGCCGGCCGGCAGCGCGAAGAGATTGTAGCTGCTCAGGAAGTCGTTGAGCAGCTCGTTGCCGCCGCCGACCGAGAACCATGCATTGGTCTGGCGGGCGTTGAGACCGAACGGAACGGCGGTACCGAGCGCAAACGTCGGGTCCTTGCCGATATAATAATAGGCGCAGGTATGCGCCATTTCGACAGTGCCGTTGGAAACGGCATCCGCGGCCTGCAGCGGCGGCACGATTTCGCCAGCGGCGAAGGTGTGGATCGTAAAGTTGCCGTCCGAGGCTTCCTTGACGCTTTCGGCGATGTCGGTGGCCGCGGACCAGAGAATGTCGGTATTCTTGGTGAACGACGAGGTCATCCGCCAGGTGATCTTCGGAGATTCCTGGGCAATGGCAGGCGCTGCGAGCGCGGTCGCTGCAGCGGCGCCCACGCCGGCGGTCGCGGCCTGCCGGAAAAAGTTTCTGCGGTTCATGGGATCTATGCCTTCTAAACTTTGGGAGGTGCCCGGATTTTGGCCCGCGCGGTGCAGCTCATAGTCCTTTCATTTCGGGAACGGCAAGAAAAAAATCCAGAAGATTACGCTGCGCTGCAGCAAACCTTTCCGGATATTGCGCGACGCCTTCTCGTCGTCTTTCGATCGCGGGGAGGCAGAAATCCCTTGAAGTTTTCAGGCGAGGCTTTAGTTTAGAACTATTCTAATAAGAGGTTTTTCATGCTCGCCCGTCTCCTTTCCAGTTCCAAGCGCCCATTCGCCTCCCTCGACGAGAAGGAAATCCTGGCGCTCGCCATCGCGTCGGAAGAGGAGGATGCGCGGATCTATCTCGCTTATGCGGACAATCTCAAGGATCAGTTTCCCGCATCTGCCAAAGTGTTCGAAGACATGGCGGAGGTCGAGCAGACCCATAAGAACATGCTGATCGACATGTTCCGCTCACGCTTCGGCGAGCGCATCCCGCTGATCCGCCGCGAACATGTGCGCGGCTTCTACGAACGCAAGCCGGATTGGCTGACCCGCAACCTGTCGCTCGACACCATCCGGGAACAGGCGGAAGCCATGGAGCAACAGGCTTTCCGGTTTTATACCGAAGCGGTAAAGCAGGTTTCCGACGCCTCGACGCGACAGCTGCTCGGCGATCTGGCGATTGCCGAGCAGGGGCACGAGGATATCGCCCGCATGCTCGGCGACAAGCACGTGACCGACGACGTGAAGACCGAGGAAGACGAGACCGCCCGCCGCCAGTTCATCCTCACCTACGTGCAGCCGGGTCTCGCAGGATTGATGGACGGCTCGGTCTCGACGCTGGCGCCGATCTTCGCAGCGGCCTTTGCGACGGGCGACACCTGGTCGACCTTCCTGATCGGCCTGTCGGCCTCGGTCGGTGCGGGCATTTCCATGGGCTTTACCGAAGCCGCCCACGACGACGGCAAGATTTCCGGACGCGGTTCGCCGATCAAGCGTGGGTTTGCCTCCGGCATCATGACGGCGCTCGGCGGCCTCGGCCACACGCTGCCCTATCTCATTCCGCATTTCTGGACCGCGACCATCGTCGCCGCGATCATCGTCTTCTTCGAACTCTGGGCGATCGCCTTCATCCAGAACCGCTACATGGAAACGCCATTCCTGCGGGCCGTCGTCCAGGTGGTGTTCGGTGGATCGCTGGTGCTCGCCGCAGGCATCTTGATCGGGAATGGGTGAGAAGCGATCGGGCGGAGCCCGAGCAATCGATCCGGTGATTCGATTGCAGCTTCGAACGCCCTGAGCCCAAAGCGAAGGGCCGGGATCCGATGCGGCAAATTCCCTGAGATCAAACGCGCGGTCGGCAGGCTGCTGGTAATGCCTGAACCGTCTGCTCACGCCGCCTGTTGCGGCACCCTGACCCGAGGTACCTCGAGCGAAAACACCGCGCCGCCGTCGTTGTGGGTGGTGAAATGCCCGCCGAGCTGTTTGACGAAATTGGCAATCAGTTTGCTGCCCATGCCGCCGGTCCGATTGAAGGCCTCGATGCCCGGGCCGTCGTCGCGGATGACGAGGCTCAGATTGTCGCCGTCTTCGCCGAGTTCGACGGAAAGCTTGCCGCTCTGACGACCGACAAAGGCATATTTGAACGAGTTGGAAACGACCTCGTTGATGATCATCCCAAGCGGCAAAGCCTGTTCGCGATCGACAGTGAGTGCCTGCAGCCTGAGATTGAGCACGACAGGCGTCTCATAGCCCGAGGCGATGTCGTTGATCAGCTTGGTGGCATAGGGCGCCACCTCGACCTGTTCGAACTGGTCGTTCTGGTAAATCTGCTCGTGCACGGCGATCATCGCCGCGATACGCCTCGTCATGTCGTCGCGCGCATCGACCGGTAATGCCTGCAGCCGCACGAGCGCCAGCACCGCCTGGAGATTGTTCTTCACCCGGTGATGAATTTCCCGCAGCAGGAAGCGGTTGCGCTCCACCGCCTGCTCCAGTTCCTCGTTGCGGACGGCGGTCCGGTAGAGAAGGCGGTTGATCCAGAAGGCGCCGAGGACCAGCAGTGCCATCAACGGCAGCATGACCAGCGCGTCGGAAAAGAGATTGCGCCAGAACTGGTCGAGAATTTCCTGCCGTGCGATTGCAGCAAGGGCGATGAGCGGCCATCCGGAGACCTTCCAGAAGGCGACGATGCGGGCATGACCGTCGATCGGCGAGACCGGACTGTGGTAGAAGCCGGAGGACATTTGACGCGTCATCGGGTACCACGCGGTCGTGCTGAGGTCGATCGGGCGTGTTGCCGCCGGCCGCCGGGCGATCAGCCACCCGTCATCCCTGATGATCAAAATCGTGGAATTCGGCCCAAGCCCCATCGAGGCCCAGAAGCCGTCCAGGCTCTCGTTCGGGATGGTAATGCTGGCGACGCCCCGGAAAATCCCGTTCCGGTCGATCCGCCGTGCGACGGTGAAGGATGGCTTGCCGGCACGTTCGTTGTCGAGCAGCCGGGTGAATGTCAGTTCCTGGCCATCCCTCAGCCTCGCGAAAAAGGCGCGTTCGTTCTGACTGTCGGATATGCTTCCAAGGGCGTCCCCGCCGGCGCTGGAAAAGCGGACGACGCCGGCATCATCGAGAAGCGAATACTGAAAACCGGCCGGCAGTTGGCCGACAGCCCGCAACAGGTCGGCCGCAAGATTGGGCGAGGCATCGATGGGCCTGTCCCCCACCTCGGTTTCGATGCGCCGCAGGGCCTGGTCGCTCGCCTCGATCATCCACTCGAGGTGGGCCGCGACAACATGCGCAGACGAGAGGGCGCGGGCTTCGCCTTCTTTCAGGGCGTTCCGGTAGTTTTCGAGGACAATAAGGCCGGCGACCGTCAGCAGGACAAGGGCAAACACACCGGTCAGCAGGACCGGGAGGGCAGGCCTCGTTACACGGGCCGCGCGTGGCAAACCTGTTTTCACCTCGTCACGCACAACCCGCTCCGGTTTCAGAGATTCCCTCCTAGCAGGTTGGCTGCATTGAGGAAATGTCTTCCGATATGCCGATACCAAAAACATTCGCCCGCAGCCTCTATGGTTGCAGGCGAATATTAACTTGTACTTAAGTGTGTGACTTATTTCAACGCGCCGACCAGCAGGTCGCGGCCGTTTTCGATGGTGACCCAACGTCCCGTGTTGAACGAGGCCTGACGCTTCAGGAAGGTGTAGGGCGTCGCAAACCAGGGCTTCACCTCGTTATCGAGGTTGTCCAGGATGAAGTCGCCATCGGACGTGCGCAACGTAAGCACCGCATGGCCTTCGCCGTCCGGCTTGCGGACGACGGTCATCAGAAGGTCGGAAAGGGCAAAGCCCTGAGCGGCAAGTTCCTTGCGCTTTTGAAGCGCATAATCTTCGCAATCGGCGAAATTCGTCGGATAGCTCCAGACCTCTTCGCGGCCGTAAACTTCCCGGTCGGTCTTGGCGATGTAGCGGGCGTTCACGGCCCGGTTGATCTGACGGACTGTAGCCCAGCCTTTGGCGCTGACTTTGGGGGAAGGAGCGGAGCGGCTCTTGATCGAACATTCCGCCGCATATTTCTGGCAGAATTCGTAATGGCCGATCGGCTGGGAGGTGACGGCACCCGTGACCATGGCGGCCATCGGTCTTGGAGCCGGAACTGCAGCACTCACTGGTACAAGTACGCTAACTAGGATCACGGCGAAACGCCGCGCCTGCAAGGCTATCTTCATGGACCCGTCCCTTCAAATCCTAATGAAAGGTTAAGGGCGGACGGGAGAAAGAGTCAATCGATGACTTTTGTTAACGGGTCACCGTTCGCATTATGGTTAAGGCTGCAACATTTTTGTATCAGCCCAAAATTTAATCATTAAGTATTAGGGCCGAGACCGCGGTTTTCAATTTTTCGATATCCTGGGGCCTGGAAAGCCGGTGGTCGCCATCCCGGATCAGCGTCAGCACGACATCGTCGGCCGGCAGGAACTCGACGAGCTTCAGCGCGTGGGCGTAGGGCACGTCCGGGTCCTTCATGCCCTGCAGGATATGCACCGGGCAGCCGGTCTCGATAATCCCTGTCATCACCGAGTTTTTGCGGCCATCCTCGATCAGGTCGCGCGTATAGATATTGGGTTCGGTGCTGTATTCGGAGCGCTCCTCGAAATAGCCGCGTTCGGCAAGCGACTGCCGCTCAACCTCGGTAAGCTTCGGTTCGATCAGTTCCGCCGTGAAATCCGGCGCCGGAGCGATGAGGACGATGCCGTCGACTTTTGCGGCCCTCTTCCGCTTCTTCAGTTCCTGCACCAGGCGCAGCGTGATCCAGCCGCCCATCGAGGAGCCGACCAGGATGACACGTTTCGGCCTGATGTCGTCGAGAACGGCGGCAGCTTCTTCCAGCCAGCGCGAGATCGTGCCGTCGCGGAAGGCGCCGCCGGACGCGCCGTGGCCGGAATAATCGAAGCGGATGGATGCGAGCCCGAGTTCGCCGGCGAGCGCGTCGAGTTCGACGGCCTTGGTGCCGGTCATGTCCGACCGGTAGCCGCCGAGCCAGACGAAGGCAGGTCCCGACGTCTTCTTGCGCGCGGTCCGATGGATGATCGCGATCTCCCGCGCAAGCGTTCCAGAACCGACGGTGATCGTTTTGCGGGTGAGGTTGGCTGCGTCGGTCATGGCGGAATCCTGAGGTTTTGCCGCGCTTATAAAACAGATTCTTAGGCATAGGACAGCAGGTGATTTTTTCGCGCGGCTATGCTATTGACTTCGCCGTAGCGATCACGACATTGCCGTCGGCCG
This sequence comes from Neorhizobium sp. BETTINA12A, assembly GCF_023006485.1. NCBI lineage: Bacteria > Pseudomonadati > Pseudomonadota > Alphaproteobacteria > Hyphomicrobiales > Rhizobiaceae > Neorhizobium > Neorhizobium sp. BETTINA12A. The sequence continues at coordinate 16,064 of NZ_JALBGW010000031.1, read as the reverse complement.
CAAGCCGGACGCTGTCAATGTGTCGCTGCGGTCCGAAACAATCTAGGAGAATACGACCATCCGCAGACCATTCAAAACCGATGCCCCTGTTAAGGACGGGCCGCGCTCCAACCGGGAAATTCGCATTCCCAAGGTCCAGCTTATCGATGCCGAAGGCTTGAACCTTGGTATCGTTCCGACCGAGCAGGCTCTCAAGATGGCTGAGGACGCCGGCCTCGATCTCGTTGAGATCTCGCCGAACACCGAGCCGCCGGTGTGCAAGATCCTCGACCTGGGCAAGCTGAAATATGCGAACCAGAAGAAAGCGGCAGAAGCCCGCAAGAAGCAGAAGATCGTCGAAATCAAAGAAATCAAGATGCGGCCCAACATCGACACGCATGACTATGACGTGAAGATGAAGGCGATGAACCGTTTCTTTGAAGAGGGCGACAAGGTCAAGGTGACGCTGAAGTTCCGCGGCCGCGAAATGGCCCACCAGGAACTCGGCATGAAGCTTTTGCTTCAGGTGAAGGACGATACTTTGGAAATTGCCAAGGTGGAAGCTGAGCCGAAGCTCGAAGGCCGCCAGATGATGATGGTGCTGGCGCCGAAATAAGCGCCGCACCGGATGCCTTTTCGACGGACCGGCTGGCTTGGCCGCCGGATTTTCGTCATGTCTTCTTTCCCATTGCGCTTTTGACCGACTGCGGTTATAAGCGCGCGTTCCGAACGGTCCGGCAGGGCATGCCGTGGCTGTTCTAAATGCTTGAAACCAGCATCGTCTGTGGTTTCGATACAAAACTGGAGTAGCAAAATGCCCAAGATGAAGACGAAATCGGCTGCCAAGAAGCGGTTCAAGATCACCGCGACCGGCAAAGTCGTTGCAGCAGCCGCTGGCAAGCGCCACGGCATGATCAAGCGGTCCAACAAGTTCATCCGCGATGCACGCGGAACGATGATCCTTGCCGAACCCGATGGCAAGAAGGTTATCAAGAACTACCTGCCGAACGGTCTCTGAGACCCTCGTCACTTTTGGATCAGTTAAGGAGATCATGACATGGCACGCGTAAAACGGGGCGTCACTTCCCGCGCCAAGCACACCAAGACTTTGAAGGCAGCCAAGGGCTTCTACGGCCGCCGCAAGAATACGATCCGGGCCGCCAAGGCTGCCGTCGATCGTTCGCGTCAGTTCGCCACGCGCGACCGTCGCGTCAAGAAGCGCAATTTCCGCGCTCTGTGGATTCAGCGTATCAATGCTGCCGTCCGCGAATCCGGCCTGACTTACGGCCGCTTCATCGACGGCCTCAACAAGGCTGGCATCGAAGTCGACCGCAAGGTCCTCTCCGACATGGCAATCCACGAGCCGGAAGCATTCGGCGCTCTGGTTGCTGCTGCCAAGAAGGCACTTGATTACCTCAAGGAAGCCGGCACCACCAACGAGTTTGAAAGCGCGGTTCGTTAACCAGCGCTTCCCAAGCTAATTAGCTTTACTGATTTTGGGAAACCCGCGCTGGTTACGGCTGGCGCGGGTTTTTCTTTTGCTGTCCGCACGTCATCCCCAAACAGCCGTCACGACCTCGCAATAGATCTCGCCGAGCATCAAACGGAAGAAACCATGTCCGATCTGGAAAACCTGAAAACTTCGCTTCTGGCGGAAATCGCCGGCACCAGTGACGAGGCGGCGATCGAGGCCGTGCGCGTCGGCGCTCTCGGCAAGAAGGGCTCGGTCTCCGAGCTCCTGAAGACGCTGGGCTCGATGTCGGCGGAAGAGCGCCAGACCCGCGGTGCGGCGATCAACGCGCTGAAGAACGAGATCACCGACGCCATTACCGAGCGCAAGACGGTGCTGAGGGACGCGGCGATCGAGGCGCGTCTCAAGGCCGAGACGGTCGACATCTCGCTGCCGGTGCGCTCTTCTCCAGCCGAGCGCGGCCGCATTCATCCGATCAGCCAGATCGTCGACGAAATCACCGCCATCTTCGGCGACATGGGTTTCTCGATCGCCGAGGGCCCGGATGTCGAGACCGACTACTACAACTTCACGGCGCTGAATTTCCCGGAAGGCCATCCGGCCCGCGAGATGCATGACACATTCTTCTTCCAGCCCGACGAGAACGGCGAGCGCAAGGTCCTGCGCACCCATACTTCACCGGTGCAGATCCGCACCATGGAATCGCAGAAGCCGCCAATCCGCATCATCATCCCCGGCAAGACCTACCGTCAGGACAGCGACGCCACCCATTCGCCGATGTTCCATCAGGTCGAAGGACTGGTGGTCGACCGCAAGTCGCATGTCGGCAACATGCGCTGGATCCTCGAAGAATTCTGCAAGGCCTTCTTCGAAGTCGACAGCGTCACCATGCGCTTCCGCCCGTCCTTCTTCCCGTTCACCGAGCCGAGCTTCGAAGTGGACATCCAGTGCGACCGCTCCGGCCCGATCGTCAAGTTCGGCGAAGGCACCGACTGGATGGAAATCCTCGGCTGCGGCATGGTGCACCCGAACGTGCTGCGGGCCGGCGGGCTCGACCCGGACGAATTCCAGGGGTTTGCCTGGGGCATGGGCCTCGACCGTATTGCCATGCTGAAATACGGCATGCCGGACCTGCGCGACTTCTTCAACGCCGACGTCCGCTGGATGAACCACTACGGTTTCCGCCCGCTCGACATGCCGACGCTGTTCGGCGGCCTGAGCGCGTAAGGGAGAAACGACGATGAAATTCACACTCTCCTGGCTGAAAGATCATCTGGAAACGGATGCGGCCCTCAATGAAATCTGCGAGCGCCTGACGGCGATCGGGCTCGAGGTCGAGGATGTCGACGACAAGGCGGCTTACAAGCCGTTCGTCATCGCCAAGGTTCTCTCGGCCGAAAAACATCCGTCCGCCGACCGCCTCAAGGTGCTGATGGTGGATGCCGGCGACGGCAAGCCGATGCAGGTCGTCTGCGGCGCCCCCAACGCACGCGCCGGCTTGATCGGCGCATTCGCGAAACCTGGAACTTACGTTCCGGGGATTGATGTGACGCTGGCAGTCGGCAATATCCGCGGCGTCGAAAGCCACGGCATGATGTGCTCGGAAAAAGAGCTCGACATGTCGGACAATCACGACGGCATCATTGATCTGCCGCTGGACGCGCCGGTCGGTACGCCGTTCGCTTCTTATGCCGGCCTCGACGACCCGGTCATCGAGATCAACCTGACGCCGAACCGTCCGGATTGCACGTCGATCCACGGGATCGCCCGCGATCTGGCCGCCGCCGGCCTCGGCACGCTGAAACCTCATGCGAAGCCGGATTTCAAGACAGAAGGCCAGACATCCGTCGGCCTCAAGATCATTCTCGACGACGAGCGGCTCTGCCCCGGTTTCGGCCTTCGCCTCGTGCGCGGCGTCAAGAACGGCCCGAGCCCGCTCTGGATGCAGCAGCGGCTGAAGGCGATCGGCCTTCGCCCTATCAATGCGCTGGTCGATATCACAAACTTCATGACCTTCGACCACGGCCGGCCGATGCACGTCTTCGATGCCGCCAAGGTGAAGGGCGACCTGACCGTTCGGCGCGCGTTGGAAGGCGAGACGGTGCTGGCGCTCGATACGCGCGAATACAAGCTCAACCCCAGCAACGTCGTCATCGCCGATGACAACGGCGTGGAGTCGATCGGCGGCATCATGGGCGGCGAACATTCCGGCTGCGACGAAAACACCGTCGACGTGCTGATCGAATCCGCGCTCTGGGACCCGATCAACATCGCCAAGTCCGGCCGTTCGCTCGGCATCATCACCGATGCCCGCTACCGGTTCGAGCGCGGCGTCGATCCGGAATACATGGTCCCCGGCCTCGACCGCACCACCCGGTTGGTGCTGGAACTCTGCGGCGGCGTCGCCGCGGAAGCGAAACTCGTCGGTTACAAGGGATATCAGCCGAAGATCGTCGATTTCCCTTATGCGGAAGTGAAACGTCTGACCGGCCTCGAAGTTTCGACCGAGGAAAGCCGTCATATCCTGACGCGCCTCGGTTTTGCAGTCGAAGGCTCCGGCGAACGCGTTTCCGTCACCGTACCTTCCTGGCGTCCTGACGTCGACGGCAAGGCGGACCTCGTCGAAGAGGTCATGCGCATCCATGGCGTCGACCAGATCAAGCCCGAGCCGATCGAAAAACTCTCGAGCGTCAATGCCAAAATCCTGACGGTGCTGCAGATTCGCACCCGCACCGCCAAGCGGGCGCTTGCCGCGCGCGGCATGCTGGAAGCCGTCACCTGGTCCTTCATTCCGGAAGATCAGGCAAGGCTCTTCGGCGGCGGCGCCCGGGCGCTGAAGCTCGCCAACCCCATTGCAGCCGACATGTCCGACATGCGGCCGTCGCTGCTGCCGGGCCTGCTGTCTGCGGCGCAGCGTAATGCCGACAAGGGCTTTGGTGACGTGGCGATCTTCGAAGTGTCCGGCACTTACGAAAGCGACAGGCCGGAAGGCCAGCGCCGCGTTGCCGGCGGCATTCGTCGCGGCACGGCTACGATCAACGGCACCGGTCGCCTCTGGTCGAACACTGCCAAGGGCGGCGGCAAGCCGGTCGACGTCTTCGACGCCAAGGCCGATGCGCTGGCGGTGCTCGAAGCCTGCGGCCTGCCGATGGGCAACGTCCAGATCGAGAAGGGCGCGCCGGAATGGTATCACCCGGGCCGCTCCGGCACCATCAAGATGGGTCTCAAGGTCGTGCTCGGTTATTTCGGCGAATTCCACCCGAAGACGCTCGGCGCTCTTGACGTCTCCGGCGCACTCTGCGGCTTCGAGGTTTTCCTTGACGCCATGCCGGAGCCGAAGAAGAAGGCGACGCGCACCAAGCCGCCGCTCGAGCTTTCGCCCTTCCAGGTGGTCAAGCGCGACTTTGCGTTCGTGGTTTCGAGCGATGTCGAGGCTGGCGCGATCGTCAAGGCGGCGTCGACCGCCGACCGCAAGCTGATCACCGGCGTCAACGTCTTCGACGTGTTCGAAGGAGCGTCGCTTGGCGAGGGCCGGAAGTCGATTGCGGTCGAAGTGCTGATCCAGCCGGTCGAGCGCACGCTGACCGACGAGGATTTCGACGCGCTGACGGCCAAGATCGTCGCCAATGTCGAAAAGACCACCGGCGGTACCTTGCGCGCCTGAAACGGGTGGCCTGAATCACCTCTCACAGATAGCCTGCCTCACGGATGACGTGGGGCAGGCTTTTTTGTTGGAGGAACGATGCGCACACCGGGATCGATGAAAGGGCTGGAGGAACTCGGCCGGGTGAGGCTGTCCAAGAACTTCTTCTTCCGCGATTTCCTGTTTTCGGAGATCGCCAATTTCTACACGATCCCAAACATCCCGGAAGATCCGGACCTGGCGATCGAGGCTGGCCGGCATCTTTGCGAGGAACTGTTGGAGCCGCTGCAGGCAACGTTCGGGCGGCTGCACCTGCGCTCCGGTTATCGCTGCGCTAAGGTCAACGAATTCGGCAACCGGAACAACCTCAACTGCTCGTCGAACGCCAATACCGCCGCCGACCATATCTGGGATCGGCGCGATGCCCAGGGCTTCATGGGCGCCACCGCCTGCGTCGTTTTCCCCTGGCTGGTCGACAACTATCACGACGACGGCGACTGGCAGAAGATGGCTTGGTGGATCCACGACCACCTGCCTTACGCGTCGATCATGGTCTTTCCGAAACTCTGGGCGATGAACATCCAGTGGCACGAAAAGCCCGCCCGTCGCATCCGCAGCTTCGCCGAACCGCGGGGCGTACTTACGAAGATCGGAATGCCCAACAACGAAGGCGATCATTCCGAGCACTACGTCGGCTTTCCGGCGCTTAAACGGTAAGCGACGGCGCACCGTTCACGAATGCAGGTGATAGAGCTTGTTGACGATCATCCAGCGGCCGTCGATCTTCAGAAGCGAGAGATAATCCGAGAACCGCATGCCGGCGAACTGATCGACCACCTTCACCGTCGCGGCATCGCCGGTGACGTCGAGCGCCTCGATCTGGATCAGCGGCTGGGTGCCGGCGGGGGCGGGGCCTTCCGAGGTCACCGCCCCGACGAAATCGTCGAGCGACAGCCATTCGACCGCGCCGTCGTAATTGCCGATGATACATGCTTTGGGGTGGAACGCCTTTCGAAGCGCCGCCTCATGCGCAAACGTCATTCCGTCCACATAGAGATGGATCACCGCCTGAACGGCCCGCTCCTCGGACATCGATCTTCTCCCATCGTTAGCGCCTGCATACTAACACGAAAAGATGGAAGCCCGAGTTTGCGTTAGCAAGGGCAAATTTAGCGGTTGGTCCACGCCATCGCCTGCGCCGCATAGCGGGTCCCGGAAAATTTCTCAGGAGCAAGCAGGTCGCCAAGCGTCTTCAACTCGTCCGCCGAGAGCGAAATTTCCGTCGCCGCGACGTTCTGTTCCAGATGCGGGATTTTTCTGGCGCCCGGGATGGGCACGATGAAATCGCCCTGCGCGAGGACCCAGGCCAGCGCCAGCTGCGCGGCTGTGACGCCCTTCTGGACTGCCATGTCCTCCAGCATCTTCACCAGAGCGGCGTTGGCGGCCATGTTCTCGGCGCTGAAGCGCGGCAGCGTGTTGCGGAAGTCGTCCGGACCGAAATCCTCCGGCTTCTGGATCTTGCCGGTGAGGAAACCTCGCCCGAGCGGGCTGAACGGCACGAAACCGATATTGAGTTCGCGGCAGGTGTCGAGGATCTCGCCTTCCGGCTCGCGGGTCCAGAGCGAATATTCGCTCTGCAGCGCCGTGATTGGATGGACCGCATGGGCGCGGCGGATGGCGGCGGCACCCGCTTCGGAAAGGCCGAGCGCACGCACCTTGCCTTCCTTCACCAGTTCGGCCATCGCGCCCACCGTATCCTCGATCGGCACGTTCGGATCGACACGATGCTGGTAGAAAAGGTCGATCACCTCGACGCCGAGGCGTTTCAGCGAGGCTTCCGCCACTTCGCGCACGTGTTCCGGCCGGCTGTCGAGACCGGACATGGCCCGGGCGTCGGAGGCATTCGGGTCGATCCTGAAGCCGAATTTGGTGGCGATGACGACCTTGTCGCGGAAGGGTTTCAGGCCCTTGCCGAGCAGTTCCTCGTTCTTGAAAGGACCGTAGACTTCTGCCGTATCGAAGAAATTGACGCCGAGATCGACGGCGCGGTGCAGGGTCTTGATCGCTTCCTGTTCGTCCTGGCCGCCGTAACCATGGCTCATGCCCATGCAGCCTAGGCCGACGGCGGAAACAGTCAGTTCTTTTCCAAGCTTCCTCATTTTCATGAGAGCCTCCTTCTTTAATCGTAGAAACTGACGGGCGTCTCGTGGCGCCCGGTGGATTGATCAGGCACCGGCCTCGTTGAGCAGCTTCATCTGGTCGGCCGAAAGCGTCAGGTTGCCCGCGGCGATGATCGCGTCGAGCTGACCGACGCTGGTGGCGCTGGCGATCGGCGCGGTGACGCCGCGGGTCTGGATCAGCCACGCGAGCGCGATCGAGGCGACCTCGGCATTGGTTTCGACCGAGACCTCGTCGAGGGCTGCGAGGATGCGCAGGCCCTTGTCGTTGAGATAACCGAGCGCTTTGCCGCCGCGCGCCTTGCCTTCGGTGTCGGCCTTATCGCGGTATTTGCCGGTGAGGAAGCCGGAAGCGAGGCCGTAATAGTTGATGACGCCGATTTCTTCCTTGACGCAAAGATCGGCAAGCGGACCCTCGAACGTGTCGCGGTCATAGAGATTGTATTGCGGCTGCAGCACGTCGTAGCGCGGCAGGCCGGCTTGCTTGGCAGCGTCGAAGCTATCCTGCAGCATTTTCGCGTCGAGGTTGGAGCAGCCGATCGCCCGGATCTTGCCCTGTTCCTTCAGCTTGGCGAAGGCGCCGAGCGTTTCCTCGTAAGGCACGGCCTCGTCCGGCCAGTGGGCGAGATAGAGGTCGATATGGTCGGTCTGCAGGCGACGCAGGGAATTTTCTACCTCTTCGAGGATCCACTTGGCCGACAGGTCCTTCTTGCCCTGGCCCATGTCGGATCCGACCTTGGTGACGATGATTGCCTTGTCGCGGGAGGTGCCGCCGCTCTTCAGCCATTTGCCGATGATCGCTTCGGACTCGCCACCGACATGGCCGGGCACCCAGCGATTGTAGCTGTCTGCCGTATCGATCGTGGTGAAGCCGGCATCGAAGAACCGGTCGAGGATGTCGAACGACGTCCTTTCGTCGGCGGTCCAGCTGAACACGTTGCCGCCGAGAACGACGGGGGAAATGGAAAGGCCGGTCCGGCCGAGTGCGCGCAGCTCCATGATATTCCTCCAAAATTTTTAAGTGAGTGGGATGAGCTTGGGAAAGGAGCCTGAGATTAGCCGATGTTCCGCCGCCGACCAGTCTCTATTTTGGGCGGACGATCACTTTTTCAAGCGTCGCATTCGGCCTGCCGTTGCGTGGGTGCCGGCAGGCCAATAAGGTGCGGCAGCAATGCCAAAGGGAGGTTCACATGCTGCGTTTCGGAATCCTGTCGACTGCCAGGATCGGCCATGAACAGGTGGTGCCGGCGATCCAGGACGCGGAGAACTGCGTCGTCACCGCCTTTGCCAGCCGTGATCTCGCCAAGGCGCGGGCACTTGCCGACCGTTTCGGTGCCCCGCATGCCTTCGGTTCCTACGAAGAGATGCTGGCCTCCGACGTCATCGACGCCGTCTATATTCCGCTGCCTTCCAGCCAGCATGTCGAATGGTCGATCAAGGCCGCTGAAGCCGGCAAGCACGTGCTGTCCGAAAAGCCGATCGCGATCAAGGCGAGCGAGATCGAGGACCTGATCAAGGTGCGCGACCGCACCGGCAAGCTGATCTGTGAAGCGTTCATGGTCACTTACGCACCGGTCTGGCTGAAGGTGCGCGAACTGCTGAGCCAAAAGGCGATCGGCGAGTTGAAGCACGTGCAGGGCTCGTTCAGCTATTTCAACCGCGACCCGTCCAACATGCGCAATATCCCGGAACTCGGCGGTGGCGCCCTGCCGGATATCGGCGTCTACCCGACGATCACCACACGTTTCGTGACCGGCCAGGAACCGCAAAGAATACAGGCGCGGGTGGAACGCGATCCCGGTTTCGGCACGGATATCTATTCCAGCGTCAAGGCAGATTTCGGTTCGTTCGAAATGACGTTCTATATCGCGACCCAGATGGCCGCCCGCCAGCTGATGGTCTTCCACGGCACCGAGGGCTACATCGAGGTCAAGTCGCCGTTCAATGCCGGCCGCTGGGGCGCCGAAGAAATCGAGCTCACCAATCAGAACCACGCGGTGTCGCAGATATTCCGTTTTCCGGACAGCCGCCAATACAAGCGCCAGGCGGAAGCCTTCGCCAAGGCGGTCAGGGGTGAGGCGGTCGAAGTCGTGACGCTCGAGAATTCGCTGAAGAACCAGAGGTTCATCGACGCCATCTACCGTGCTGGCGGCCACGACGGGTGGGAAGCGGTCTAGTCCCGCCAGCGACGGATGCGGTAGAGCCCGAAACCGCCGAAGACGAGCGCGCAGGCCCAGGCGAAGCCGAAATGCACGAGCGGCTGCACCTGCGGCGCGCGTGACGCCAGCGCTGCGAAAATTCCGTAGTTCAGCACAAGGCCGATCGTGACGAGCGGCCAGAAACCTGGCTGGCGCACGTGATCCGAAGCCGCGGGCAATATTCTGTGCAGGGCCAGCGCAGCAACCAGGCCGCCGCTTATAGACAGCAGGCGGTCTATAAGCGTGCCGGCCTCGGTCTCTGTGGCCAGGACCTGCAGTAGCAGTGCATCGATAATGATCAGCAGCGCGAGGAGAATGGCAAACCGGGCGCGGCTGGTCATCGTGCGGTCAGCCGTTGATGGCCAGCAGACCGGCGAAGATCAGCACGGTCCCAAGTGCATATCGGAACGTTAGCGGTTCGCCGAAGAAAAGCTGCGCCAGCAGCGGCACGAAACAGAATGTCAGCCCCATGAAGGAATAGGCGAGCGTCAGCGGCACGGATTTCAGCACATAGATCCAGACGACCGTGCCGAAACCGTAAAGCGCCAGTGCGGCGAGCAGCACCGGATTGGCGGCGAGCGCGAGGAGCCCGCGGACCGAAAATTCGCCGGCGGTGGAACTGGTCATCTTGAACAGGACCTGCCCCATGGCGATCAGCAGCGGCGTTCCGAGAAGCCCGAGCCAGGTGATGGGGGAAAGCGAGGCGAACATCGAATATCCTCAGCCCGGCCGGTCTTCGCTGTAGAAGATGTCGCGGCCGATATCCTCGCAGACATAGACCTCCGGTACCGGATGGGCGGCGCGCAGGAAAGAATGGGTGTAGGCGAAGAAGTTGAAATGCGGGTTGAACGTGTAGCGGGATTCCCGTTCGCGGGGCACGACGATGATCAGCCGCTTTCTGGCGATCCGCCTGAGTTCCGCAATCGCCTCCCTGTATTCCAGCACATGCTCGATCACATGGGTGCAGACTACGGTATCGAACTCGCCGTCGGCAAACGGCAGGTCCTCGATCTTGGCGGCGACGTATTCAACACCTTCGATGGCGGCCGCATCCTCGACGACGAAATCGACGCCGACGAGACGCGTGAGTTCGGGATGGGCGGCGCGGATATGGGTGAGCAGCGCACCGGTGCCACATCCGACGTCGCAGACGCTTGTGCCGGTAATCATCGAATTGATCCGCCGGATGCAGGCCGCCGAATTGTCCGTGCCCTCATGGACACGCGGATGGTTGCGGTAGAGGTCCGCGTATTCCTCCTCCGTCAGGAACGGCGCCCGCTCCCGAAAGCTGGCGAGATGGCTGATATGGTCGCCCCAGACGCGCTTGGCGAGCCAGAGGAAAAGCGGCGAATCCCTGAGGATCGGCGGCAGCAGGTCTTCGATGACGAAGCGGATGCGGTTGGTGGTTTCCCGGTTCATGCCGCTTTGGTCCTGCGCCGTTCCGGCTTGGGCCCCCGGACCGCGATCTGTGCCGGATCGGCGACGTGCACGCTGGCCGGCAGGCTCATGTAGTGGATACGAAGCTGTTCGGCGCGGGCGCGCGACACGGAATCGAGTATCAGGCCGGCGGTGAAGATCAGCAAGGAAACCAGCATCAGCACCAGCGAGAACACCCAGGTGGGCATGCGCTCCACGAGGCCGGTCTGGAAATAGGCAACCAGGACCGGCGCCATGAAGATCAGGCTCGCCGCCATGAAGGCGCCGCTGATCAGGCCGAAAAAGGCGAACGGCCGCGTTTCCTTCATCAGCATCGCGAACATCCAGAGGATCCTGGCGCCGTCCTTGAAGGTCGAGAGCTTGGAATGCGAGCCTTCGGGCCGCCTTCCGTAATCGAGCTCGATCTCGCAGACCGGCAGCTTCAGCAGCGAGGCATGCACCGACATTTCGGTCTCGATCTCGAATCCGCCGGAGACAGCCGGGAAGCTCTTCACGAACCGGCGCGAGAAGGCCCGGTAACCGGAGAAGATGTCGGTGAAGTCGGGCGCGAACATCGTCCGGTAGAGGAAATTGAACAGCCGGTTGCCGGCCGCATGGCCCTGCCGCCCGGCATCCGCATGCACGCCGCGCCTGGTGCCGACCACCATGTCGGCGCGCTCGGTCAAGAGCGTGCGGACCAGTTCCTCCGCATCCTGCGGCGTATAGGTGCCGTCCCCGTCGGCCATGATGTAGATATCCGCCTCGATGTCGGCGAACATGCGGCGCACCACATGGCCCTTGCCCTGCCGACGCTCGCGCATGACGAGGGCGCCCGTGAGCATCGCCTGGAGTGCGGTGCCATCCGTGGAATTGTTGTCGTAGACATAGATCCGGGCACCGGGAAGTGCCTCGCGGAAACCGCGCACCACGCCGGCGATGGTCATCGCCTCGTTATAGCAGGGCAGCAGGATCGCGATGTCGAAATGGCCGGTCAGGGCGTCGCTCATGTTTTTCACTCGATACACGGAAAACCGAACGCGGGAATTTCCCGTGCCGCAGGCTTTACTATTTCTTGGGAAGGTTAAGGCTAGGTTTCCTCAACCCTCGAACAGGCGAAAAGTCCGCACCACGATGACGGAAAACATGGCAGACAGATCCCTATCGAGGGCGGCCGGCCGGCCCGCCGTGCCGCTACTGTCGCGGCTTCTGCCGGCGGTGGTTCTTTATGCGGCCATCGCCGCCGTCATAGCTCTCGCGTTTTTTCTCTCGGATGCCAAGGATTACGTCGGAGCCGACAATGACGACGTCATGCGGCTCGTCGAGATCAGGGATTTTCTCGGCGGCCAGAACTGGTTCGACCTGACCCAGTACCGGCTCGGTCTCGAGGGCGGCACGTTGATGCATTGGTCGCGGTTGATCGATCTGCCGATCGCGCTGCTGATCCGGCTGTTTTCGCTCTTCCTATCCCCGGGCAAGGCCGAAGCCGTCGTCGTCACGATCTGGCCTCTGCTTCTGGCGCCGCTTCTGCTCCTGCCGCTCGGCCTGGCTGTCCGCAGACTGGCAGGCGTTGCGACCATGCACATCGCGCTCGGCCTTGGGGCACTGTTCGTCCTCGGCTGCGTCCGCTTCAAGCCCGGTTCCATCGACCATCATAACGTCCAGCTCACGCTCGTCATGTGGATCGCCGCCATGCTGGTCGATCCGCAGAAGCGGGCGTCGAGCTATATCGTCGCGGCCATCGCCTGCGCGCTGGCATTGGCAATCGGGGTCGAAACGACACCTTTTGTTGCCGTCGTTTGCGTCTGCGTCGCGCTTCAGTGGGTTTGGCATGGCCAGGCATTTTCCCGGCCGGCCCGTTTCTTCGGCCTGTCGCTGGCGTTGTCCGTCTCGGCGGCTTTCTTCCTGACGATCCCGCCGCGCGCCTATGCGGTCGTCACCTGCGATAACTTTTCACTCGGCTTTTATGCGCTTTCCGCACTGGGAGGAGCTGCGCTCTTTCTCCTCGCAAGCCTGCCGAAACAGCGCAGTCGCCCTTTCCGTGTCGCCCTGGCGGGTGTCACCGGCGGGGTGCTGCTGCTGACGGCCCGCGTCATCGCGCCGCAATGCCTCGGCGATCCGCTCGGCACGCTCGATCCGCTATTGGTCGAGCTATGGCTGAACGGCGTCACGGAAGCACGCTCGGTCTTCGCCGAAGCCCAGGCAGAGCCGGAAATGGTCGGTGGGTTCTACGCCGTCGGGCTCTTTGCGATTGTCGTCTGCCTTGTCCGCAGCCTGAAACGCGAGGAGACGGAACTCCATCTCGTGCTGCTGGCGCTGATCGGGGCATCATGGGGAATCGCGCTGCTGCAGGTGCGGGGCGCTTTCTTTTCCAATATGCTGGCCATCCTGCCGTTGTCGCTGCTGATCACCGATCTGCGGCGCGCCTCCGCGGCCGATCCCGAGAACCCCAATACGGCCTTTGCCTATATCAGTGCCGTGCTGATGTCCGTGCCTGTCGTCTGGGCCTTGGGCGGCGTCCTTGCGGTCAATGGCTGGAAGCAAGCGGCCGACATGCGGGCGCTCTCCGGCGCCGGCATTTTCGGCGGCGAAGTCGGCGAGTGCGGTGATCCGGCGGACATGGCCGCATTGAACACCTTGCCCACGGGCGTCATAGTCGCGCCCTCCAACAGCGGGGCGGATATCCTGCGCTGGACCCCTCACAGGGCCCTGTCGGCACCTTATCATCGTAACCAGAAAGGCATGCTGACCGAACTCTACATAGGTCTCGCCCAGCCAGGCGAAGCAAAGGCCTTTCTGAGAGGTGCCGGCGTGACGGCGCTCGCTTTCTGCAAGACAGATCCGCAGACCGACGCCTTGATCAGGCGCAAGCCGGACGGGCTCTATGCCGGCCTCGTCCGCGGCCAGGTGCCTGATTATCTGCAGCCGTTCGGACAACCGAGCAAAAGCGGTTTCCGCCTCTATAGGGTGCTGCCGGACGGGAATTGATAACGGGATAAAACGCCCTTAAGCCGCGCGGCGGGTCTGCAGGGCGAAAAGGCCGGTGAGGAACGCAATCAATCCGGCATTGTAGCCGAGGATCGCAATCAGCAGATTGAAATAGGACGCCGGGCCGGGCGACACGGCGGTCGCAAGCGCAAATGTCGCGGTGATCATGACTGCGATGAAAGCGATCGAGAACGCGGACCGCATCATGCCGACGCAGATGCCTATCGACGCAGCGGTCAGGAAAAGCACGCGGATATCTCCTCATCTGCCTCAAGGGGACGAGCGTATTAGCAACGTGCTAACAAATGCTTTCGTTCCTATGCGTGGCGGGCGTCAATGCACCCCACGACGATTTCGATACGATCTGATTCGGTGCGGCTAAGCCATGCTCAATGGGTCTGGTCTTTGCCTGAAGCGCCGCGATTCACAAGATATGGTGCCAGCGCGCGCGGCAGCTCTCCCTTCCAGACAAGTCGGACATGATAACCGGAGACCGGGCAGGTGAGGGCGACGACCTCGCCCTCGAATTCGGCCGTCTCCCCGGTCGGCTTACGGATGATGCCGTCACCCGAGACGGCATCGAACGCCACGCCGATCTCACCGAGCACGGACATTGCCTGCCGCCTGTCCTCGAAGCGGAGCAGCAAGGGTTTAGGCTGCATCGCCACCCGCCATTTCCCTCAGACGAGGCCGGCGATTGCCACCGCCGTCGTGCCGGTGGCAAATACGCGGGTCACCCGCAACGGAAGCAAGCCCCCGGTTGGTACGTTTGAAAGCGTCAGCGTCTCGCCCGAAAGCATCCGCACGGACAACTGGCCGCCGGTTCCCACATAAAGAGCGCGCGTCGCCTCCGGCAGATCTGCACTGTCGCTGGGCGTGATCGCAAAGCCGGAGGACGCGGGGCCGGAAAGCGAGGCTTGGGTATTGGCGAAACGGTCGGGCATGGACGAAATCTCCTTGAATATCGCTGTCCGTCATTGTCGCTCTCCTCTTTCTGGCGGGGAAAATGCGAGGCTTAAAAAAGCGCTGTACCGCAGGCTTCCGGCCCTTCCGCAGAAGAAAATGTGGTTTCTTCGGCAGAAGAAAAGATGCAACGCCAAATACTTGGGCACGAACCGTCCGCGGGGCCGGCCCTTGTTGCATCATTGAAAGAGCCATTCGAAACGTTCTTTTTGAGGGCACATCATCCCCGTTTCCGCCGCCTGGAACTGGTGAAATCGCCGCGCTCTTCCTTTAGAAGGGAAGGATGACCAGTTTGCTCGACAACGATTCGCCCACGAACCTCACCGAATTTTCGGTGTCGGAACTGTCCGGCTCGATCAAGCGCACGGTGGAAAATGCGTTCGACCACGTGCGGGTACGTGGCGAGATTTCCGGCTATCGCGGCCAACATTCCTCAGGCCATGCCTATTTCTCGCTGAAGGATGATCGCGCCCGGATCGATGCCGTGATCTGGAAGGGCACTTTCCCCCGTATCAAATTCCGCCCGGAAGAGGGCATGGAAGTGATCGCCACGGGCAAGATCACCACCTTCCCGGGATCCTCGAAATATCAGATCGTCATCGAGAACCTGGAACCGGCAGGCGCTGGCGCGCTGATGGCGCTGCTCGAGGAGCGGCGACGCAGGCTAGGGGCCGAGGGTCTGTTCGACCAGAGCCGGAAGCGGCTTCTTCCCTTCCTGCCGCAGGTGATCGGTGTCGTGACCTCACCGACTGGCGCCGTCATCCGCGATATCCTGCATCGCATCGCCGACCGTTTTCCGGTGCATGTCATCGTCTGGCCGGTCAAGGTGCAAGGCGAAGGATCGGGCGACGAGGTGGCGGCCGCAATCCGTGGCTTCAATGCGATGGCGCCCGGCGGGCCGATCAAGCGGCCGGACGTGCTGATCGTCGCGCGCGGCGGCGGCAGTCTCGAAGATCTCTGGAGTTTCAACGACGAGGCAGTGGTGCGTGCCGCGGCGGAGAGCGAGATCCCGTTGATCTCGGCCGTCGGCCACGAAACTGACTGGACGCTGATCGACCACGCCGCCGACATCCGTGCGCCGACGCCGACAGGGGCCGCTGAAATGGCGGTGCCGGTCAAGGCGGATCTGGAAGCGCAGGCCGCCAATCTAACTGCCCGCTTGCGGGGCGCTGCCAGCCGCCAGATGGACCAGAGCCGCCAATCGGTTCGTGCGCTGGTCCGCGCGCTTCCCT
>NZ_JALBGW010000319.1:0-1747 GCF_023006485.1 Neorhizobium sp. BETTINA12A | reverse complement strand
GGGGCAGCAGGCGCAACCGCCCGGCAATGTGCGTGAAAACCACGGCGCATGGTCGATCATCTGCGACCGCCCGGCCGGCGCTTCCGCCGACCAATGCGCGCTGATGCAGAACGTCATAGCCGAGGACCGGCCGGAAGTCGGCCTGTCGGTGGTGGTACTGAAGACCGCCGACCGCAAGGCGCGCATCCTGCGCATCCTCGCGCCGCTCGGCGTGCTCCTGAAGGATGGCATGGAACTCTATGTCGACAACAACAATATCGGCCGCGCCTATTTCACCCGCTGCTTCTCCGAGGGCTGCTATGTGGAAGTGGAGATCGACGAGGAACTGATGCGCATCCTCCGGGCCGGCAAGGCCGCCGTCTTTGCACTGCGCGAATCCGCCGATCAGGACCGGGTCGGTATTCCGATCGAGCTGACCGGCTTCGGCGAAGGTTACGACGCACTTCCGTGATCACGTCATAATAAGAAACGGTCGTTCATGGAGTTTCGCGGCAGCCATACCTTTCCCGTCCATTTCGACGACGAGGTCGTGCGCGATGCGGTGCTCGTGTTCGTCATAGAGCGCACGATGCGCGAGCAGAAGGGGAAGTGGGCGGCAGCGGGGCTGGTGGTCGTCGCCGGCCTCGTACTCCTGTTCCAGGGCAACTTCACCCTCGCGCTGCTGGCGTTCCTCGTCGCCTGTTTCCCGGCGATTTTCAGCGCCGTGGTCTGGCGCGCGCATTCCGCCAGCGCCTTTGGCCGCTACAGGCGCATGACCGATCGCAGCGCCGAAGTCACCATCGATCCGGATGGGTTCGGCATCGCCTCCAACCTCGGCGACGGCCGGCTCAACTGGCCCAATGTCACCGAGATCTGGGAAAGGCCGCTTTCGTTCATGCTGTTCAGCGGCACATCGGCCTTCAATATCCTGCCGCGAAAGGCCATGCCGCAGGAGGTGCAGGCCTTCCTCAGCGCAAAAGCCATCTGAAGACAGGCTTGCTTCGGTCCCTCCCCGGACCTACATCGGTTGGAACAGAGCGCGTCTTCCAGTGGCAGCGCAGAAGGAGCATCCCATGAATACCGACCTTCTCAACCTTTTCGACTGCGACGAGACAAAGCTGCGCTCGATCCTCTCCGAGGCGCTTACCGGCGCCGATGACGGCGAGCTTTTCGTGGAACATGCCCAGGCGGAATCGCTGACCTTCGACAATGGTCGCCTGAAGGGCGGTTCGTTCAACACAGACCAGGGTTTTGGCCTGCGCTCGGTCGCCGGCGAAGCGGTCGGTTACGCGCATGCGGGCGAGCTTTCCGCCGCAGCGCTGTCCCGTGCCTCGGATGCGGTGCGGGCAGTGACCTCCGGTTATTCCGGCTCCTACGCGGCCGCCCCACAGCGCACCAACAAGAAATATTACGGCGACGAGAACCCGATCGGCAGCCCCAGTTTCGAAGAGAAGGTCAAGCTGCTCACCGAGATCGACGCGTACCTACGCTCCAAGGACGACAAGGTGCGGCAGGTGACGGCGACCGTTTCGGCAAGCTGGCAGGTGGTCGACATCCTGCGCGCCGATGGCCACCGGGTACACGACATCCGCCCGATGACCCGCATCAACATTTCCGTCGTCGTCGGTGACGGCGACCGGCAAGAATCGGGTTCGTTCGGCACCGGCGGCCGCATCGGCTTCGGCGATTTCGTCACGGAAGGCAATTGGCAGACCGGCGCCGACGAGGCGCTGCGCCAGGCGCTCGTCAACCTCACCGCCATCGACGC
>NZ_JALBGW010000318.1:0-1752 GCF_023006485.1 Neorhizobium sp. BETTINA12A | reverse complement strand
GCCTTGGCGCGCTGTGGGCCTTCGCCGAAGACCGCCAGCAGAAGTGCCAGCGCGGCCGGTGCCGTGAAGGCTGCGGCGATGCCCTTGATGAGCCGAGCCGCGATCAACGTCGGGCCGCTGTCGACGAACCCACCGGCGATGCTGGCCGCCGCAAAGATTGCCAGCGACCAGAGGAAGACGCGGCGATGACCGAAAATGTCGGCCACCCGGCCGCCGAGCAGCAGGAAGCCGCCGTAACCGAGCACATAGGCACTGACCGCCCATTGAAGGGAGGTGGGCCGCATGCCGAGTTCGGCCTGAATGGCGGGAAGTGCGACGCCGATTGTGGAGACATCCATCGCGTCGAGAAAATTGGCGGTGCAGAGCAGCAGCAATGCGAGCCCCGCAGCCCCTCGGAATTGAGGATTGCTCATGGGATTGTAATCCTTGTTCATGCTGCCCCCGGAGCGGGGAGGTCGAACCGGGCCGGCAGAGGAACGAGAAATTGTCCATCTTCGTGACCTATTGCAAATTGATAATTGCCATGGCACGTATTACTGGCGATGATGAATGACGCTATCCTTCGAAAGATCGACCTCAACCTGCTTCTGGCCTTCGCGGTGCTGATGCAGGAACGCAACGTCAGTCGCGCCGCCGAGCGGCTGCTGCTTGGACAACCGGGCCTGTCGGCGGCCTTGAAGCGGTTGCGCGAGGCGCTGGACGACGACCTGTTCGTACGTGTCGGACGTGGCCTGCAGCCGACGCCCCGGGCGCTGGCGATTGCGCCGGTCATCGAGGAGGCGCTTTCGAACATCGAACGGGCGATCCGTCCGCCGGCCGCGTTCGACCCGAAAAGCTGGGAAGGCGAGTTCCGCATCGGGATGTGCGACAATCTCGAATCGGCTTTCTTCGGCCCGCTCGCCGCCCGTCTGCGGCAGCTCTCGCCTGGATCGCGGCTGATCGGCATCGCCTCGGAACGTCGTGACGTTTCGCGCATGCTGGATGACGGCGCCTTCGATTTCAGCGTCGCGGTGCACTGCGAGCCGCCTTCCTGGCACGTCCGCGCGCCGCTCTTCACCCAGTCGTCCGTCTGCATCTACGACCCCGCACAGATCAAGCTCAAGGCGCCGCTCGGCCTTGACGCCTATGCCGATGCGCCGCATGTCGCCGTCTCCTTCGAGGGCAATTCCTCGACCAGCATCGACGTAGCGCTCGCCGGTCACGGGAAAACCCGCAATGTCGTGGCGACGGTGCCGCGGTTCTCGGCGCTGCCGACGGCGCTTCGGGCCATGCCGGCCATCGCCACCATTCCGGAATCGATCGCCCGCTGCATGGCCCAGCTTCACAATCTGGCGATAGACCTGCCGCCGATCGACCTGCCGGCTGAGCCGGTGAGCATGCTCTACCGACGCGTCGACCATGCGGACAGCCGTGCCTCATGGTTCCGCACCCTCTTCGTGGAGGTCGCCGGCGCGGCGCTTGAAGCCTCCGGCTGCAAGATGGGAATTTCGCAGATCGCAGCTTGAGCCCGGCAAGCGGCCGGCTTTCGGAAATCAACACATGACGGCTTGATGCCGCTTGCCCGGCATGGTCTGTTGAGGATGAATATTGAGCCGCCACAGGGTCTTGAGCCCATTTTCCAGTGATGAGAGTGACATGAGAGACTTCGAACTACCCGGCCGTTCGCTCGCCGTCGGCCGCACCGCGATGGCCGCCACCTCACAGCCGCTGGCGACGCTCACCGCCATCGACATGCTGCGCAACGGCGGCAAT
>NZ_JALBGW010000317.1:0-1792 GCF_023006485.1 Neorhizobium sp. BETTINA12A | reverse complement strand
GCTTCGGCACTGAGCGGCGGGCCGCTTCGGCCGCGCGACTTGAAGACAGCGGCATCCACCGCCGGCGCGATCCTGCGCGCCAATTATTACGGCTGGTTCGAACGGATCGACAAGGGCGTCTACGGACTGACGGAGGCCGGGCGGCAGGCGCTGCAGCGGTGGCCGCAGGCGGTGCCGGGTGAGATCGAGTTTTAATTGCACCAACAGAAAAGCCGCCCGCTTCGAACGCGGGCGGCTTTGGTAATCTCTCGGGCGGGAGGCTTAAGGCCGCGTGCCGGTGCCGCCCGTTGCGCCGCCAGCCGGCGGAGTTGCCGGAGTGGCATTGTTAGCCGGCGGGGCTGCCGGGGTCATCGGAGCAGGTGCGGGAGACGACTTGGAGTTGTCGGTTACCGGCGGGTTGGTCGAAGACGTGGTCTGCTGGTCGGTCGAGGAGCCGCCCATCTGCGACCATACGAAAGCGCCGACCAGAATGACGGCGATCACCGCCACCCACGGTACCCACGAAGAGGTGCTGCTCCGGACTTCAGTGGTCCGGAGGTCCGGATCACGGGTCTCGAACTTTCTGTCATTGGGATCATAAGTCATGCTTGCTTCCTCCTTCTGCAGCCGGATAATGCCCCGATACGCCTTTGGTTCCCGATTTCGTGAACCGGGAAATCCAGGCTGTGCCGAATTAACGCGCAAATCTCTTGGCGCCTGCCACGCAGGCAACCACCGCAAGCGTCGCTGCGAACATGCCGAGATTGACCTTTTCGCCGAGGAGTGCGGCGGCCAGGACCAGGCCGAAAAAGGGTTGCAGAAGCTGCAGCTGGCTCACTCCGGCTATGCCGCCGAGCGCCAGGCCGCGATACCAGAAGATGAAGCCGATCAGCATGCTGAACAGCGACACATAGGCAAGACCGAACCAGGACGTGCTGTCGAGATCGGGCAGCGAGACCGGCATCACCGCAATCGACAGGGCCAGCATCACAGGCAGGGAAAGTGCCAGCGCCCAGGAGATGACCTGCCAGCCGCCGAGCTTGCGCGACAGGCTGGCGCCTTCCGCATAACCGAGCCCGCAGGCGAGGATCGCTCCAAGCATCAGGAGATCGCCGACCGAGGAGGCAGCCTCTTCCTGAAACAGCGCAAAACCGGCGACGATGGCGCTGCCGAGGCAGGAGAACAACCAGAAGACGGCCTTCGGGCGCTCGCCGCCCCGGAGCACCCCGAAGATCGCCGTCGACAGCGGCAGCAGGCCGACGAACACGATGGAGTGGGCCGAGGTGATGTGCTTCAGCGCCAGCGCCGTCAGCAGCGGGAAACCGATGACGACGCCCAACGAGACGATGGCGAGCGGCAGGAGATCGGAGCGCGCCGGGCGTCTTTCGCGAAAGGCGAGCAGCAGGCATATGGCGAGCAGCCCGGCGATCGTGGCACGGACCACGGTCAGAAACAGCGGATCGAAATCAGCAACGGCAATGCGGGTCGCGGGAAGCGACCCGCTGAAGATCAGAACGCCAACGAAACCGCTGATCCAGCCGCTTGTCGTGTTGCTCATCGAAAGTCTCCTGTATTGGCGAAGCATCGCCCTTGAGCGTCTCCCTTGGACGTTCTTCGCAGACATTCCTTGGGTATTTTCCCGCTATCGGCCGGAAGCCATGGCGGCGCCAGAGACAATGCGATACAATTTCCAGAAACTGTTATGGTTTGTGGAGCAGTACGGTGGATGCAAGGGTGGATCAGAGGGGCGGCGGCCAGCGTATCGGCGCCGTCATGGCGGAGATCCGCAGTCGCATCGCCGGGCGCGGGCTGG
>NZ_JALBGW010000316.1:0-1807 GCF_023006485.1 Neorhizobium sp. BETTINA12A | reverse complement strand
CAGGTCGGCGGTCGAAATCCCCTCGGCCGTCGCCTTGGCGACGCTGTCGGGATTGTCGTCCCAGGCGATGACCTTGGCGCCGCCGGCGACCAGGGCTTTGGCCGTGGCCAATCCGGAGCCGCCAAGCCCGAACAGCGCGACCGGCTTGTCCCTGAATGTGGTGACCGCGATCATCGCCCTATCACCGCAGCTTGAGCGTCGAAAGGCCGAGCATGGCAAGGCCGACCGCGATGATCCAGAAGCGGATCACCACCTGGCTTTCCGTCCAGCCGAGCTTTTCGAAATGGTGGTGGATCGGCGCCATCAGGAAGACGCGCCGGCCGGTCATCTTGAAGAAGCCGACCTGGATGATCACCGACAGCGTCTCCATCACGAACAGGCCGCCGATGATCGCCATGACGATCTCGTGCTTGGTGGCGACGGCAACGGAGCCGATCAGGCCGCCGAGCGCCAGCGATCCGGTATCGCCCATGAAGATGGCCGCCGGCGGCGCGTTGAACCAGAGAAAGCCGAGACCCGCCCCGATCACCGCTCCCAGAATGACGGCAAGCTCACCGGTGCCGGGCACGAAATTGATCTGCAGATATCCCGCAAACACCGAGTTACCGGCAAGATAGGCAATGACGCCGAACGAGGCCGCGGCGATCATGACAGGCCCGATCGCCAGCCCATCAAGTCCGTCTGTCAGGTTCACCGCATTGCCGGCGGCAACGATGACGAAACCGCCGAACAGGACGAAAAAGATGCCGAGATTGATGAACAGGTCCTTGAAGAACGGGAAGGCGACCGAGGTGCCGAGCGTCGGATTGCCCGACTGACCGGTCGCGAGCGCCACCCGCATCATGAAGAAGACGGCGATCCCGGCGATCACGAACTCGATGCCGAGACGCGCCTTGCCGGAAAACCCCTTGTCGGTCTGCTTGGTGACTTTCAGATAGTCGTCATAAAAGCCGATTGCGCCGAAACCCAGCGTGACGAGCAGGGTCGCCACCACGTAGACGTTCGAAAGATCGGCCCACAGCAGCGATCCGCCGACGATGCCGGCGAGAATCATCAGTCCACCCATGGTCGGCGTGCCGGCCTTCTTGAAATGGGTCTGCGGCCCATCGGCGCGGATCGGCTGTCCCTTGCCCTGGCGCAGGCGGAGCGATGCAATGATCATCGGTCCGAACAGGAAGACGATCAGCGCAGACGTGAACAGAGCTGCACCCGTCCTAAAGGTGATGTACCGGAACAGGTTGAAAAATTGGACTTTGTCCGCCAGTTCTACAAGCCAGATCAGCATTCAGCGCCCTTTCCAGAAGCCCGTCTCAATTAGTGGCGCTCCGTGTCGGAGAATGCCGGGTAGTTGTCAATAAGCGCGGCGACGATCTTGCCGAAACCGATGCCAAGCGAAGATTTCACCATCACCACGTCGCCCGGGATCACCGAGCGCACCACGAATTCGGCAAGGTCCGCGGTCTTTTCGTAATATTGCACGTCGACGCTATCGGGCAGCGCATCGCGCAGCGCTGCCATTTCCGCACCCGCCAGCCAGACATGTTCGATACCGGCGGCGAGCAGCGGACCCGCCAGTTCCTCATGCACCTTGGCGGAGAATTCACCCATTTCCAGCATGTCGCCGAGCACCGCGATCCGCCGGCCGGTCAGGTCCGGCGTCGCGGATGCGAGAAGTGCGATTGCCGCCCGCATCGAGGCAGGGTTGGCGTTGTAGCTCTCGTCGATCAGCGTCAGATGGCCTTCGCCGATGCCGAGGCGGTGGCGTTCGCCCCTGCCCTTGACCGGCCTCAGCGCCGAAAGCGCCGCT
>NZ_JALBGW010000315.1:0-1843 GCF_023006485.1 Neorhizobium sp. BETTINA12A | reverse complement strand
CGGCTGGTTCCAGTCCGGGCGATCCGGGCGATCCGGACGACCGGGCCTGCCGGGTTGGTTCCAATCCGGACGGTCGGGCCGCTGCGGACGATCCCAGTCAGGACGATCAGGCCTCTGAGGACGGTTCCAGTCCGGCCGTGGCCGTTCCGGCGGGTAGTAGCCGCCCGGCCTGCTGCCGCCGTCGACGCAGGCCGACAGCAACGGAATTAGAAGGAAAATGGCCAGCCTTTTCGAGAGGCCAATAAAGGAAAACATCGCGACTCACCCTCTGTTTGCGTTCGAAGGCGAGTCTATCCAAATACTTGTGACAGAAGAAGGTCAGTCGAACAGGCTGGAGACGGAGGATTCCATTGCCGTGCGGTTGATCGCCTCGCCGAGCAGGTTGGCGGTGGTGATGACCCGGATGTTGTGCGCCGACTGGACCGCCGTGGTCGGCTGGATCGAGTCGGTGATCACCAGTTCCTTGAGCTTGGAGGCGCCGATACGCGCGACCGCGCCGCCCGACAGCACGCCGTGGGTGATGTAGGCGGTCACACTGGTGGCGCCGTTCTTGAGAAGCGCTTCAGCCGCGTTGCAGAGCGTGCCGCCGGAATCGACGATATCGTCGATCAGCAGGCAGTCCTTGCCGTCGACTTCGCCGATGACGTTCATCACCTCGGATTCGCCAGCCCGTTCGCGGCGCTTGTCGACGATTGCCAGCTGACAGTCGATGCGCTTGGCGAGCGCCCGGGCGCGAACCACGCCGCCGACATCGGGCGAGACGACCATGACGTTGTTGAGGTCGTAATGTTCCTTGACGTCGCGTGCGAGCACCGGCACCGCGAAGAGATTGTCGGTCGGGATGTCGAAAAAGCCCTGGATCTGCCCGGCATGCAGGTCGAGCGTCAGGACACGGTCGGCGCCGGCCTCGGTGATCAGGTTGGCGACCAGCTTTGCCGAGATCGGGGTGCGCGGGCCGGCCTTGCGGTCCTGACGGGCGTAACCGAAATACGGCAGGACCGCCGTGATGCGCTTGGCCGACGACCGGCGGAACGCATCGATCATGATCAGCAGTTCCATCAGGTGATCGTTGGTCGGGAAGGACGTGGACTGGATGATGAAGACATCTTCGCCACGCACGTTTTCCTGAATTTCAACGAAGATTTCCTGGTCTGCAAATCGCCTTACGCTGGCTTTTCCGACTGGAACATTAAGATAGCTGCAGATCGCGTCGGCGAGATGCCGGTTCGAATTGCCTGCGAAAACCTTCATTGCGGTCCGCCTGTTTTGAAGCTGGATGCGGGCCTTTTACCGCCGCCGCCTTCGAATGCAAGTGCGTTTCGCGCCCGCTCACCCTTTTTTATGAAGAAACTGTGACCAGTGGCTTTTGAGGTTCAGTAAGAATCGGCCGCCGCGATTGCCCCAAGATAGCCAAAGCCGGATCGATCAGCCTTGGGATTGGCGCCAGGCCACATAGTCCTGGATCGTCTTGGCGGCGATGGTCTCCATGGTCGAAGCCGGAACCGCGGCCCAGGGATCCTGGCCGCTGCCGGGCACGCTCTCCTGGCCCTGCATGCGGTGTAGCCGGGCGCCGGAACTGTCAAGAATGTCCCAGACATAGACGATGGTGACCTTGCCGCTGTCGGAAAAGGCGGAGAAATAACCTTTCAGGATGTGCTCGGTACTGTTGTCGCTCGACGGCCGGATCGTCAGTCCGTTGGCGCGGGCCTGAGCGCCGAGCTGGCGGGACAGCGGGGTGACCGCCTGGACCGGAGCGCC
Source organism: Neorhizobium sp. BETTINA12A (assembly GCF_023006485.1). Taxonomy (NCBI): domain Bacteria; kingdom Pseudomonadati; phylum Pseudomonadota; class Alphaproteobacteria; order Hyphomicrobiales; family Rhizobiaceae; genus Neorhizobium; species Neorhizobium sp. BETTINA12A. Next base: position 85 of record NZ_JALBGW010000315.1, on the reverse strand, counting down.
GATGATCGGCAGGAAGCGGACCGTCGGACCGGATGCGGGCGGCAATGAGGCGCTCTGCTGCTGACGGGATTGTTGTTGCTGGGGT
>NZ_JALBGW010000314.1:0-1853 GCF_023006485.1 Neorhizobium sp. BETTINA12A | reverse complement strand
GCCGTCACCATCGCAGGCGCCGCCCGCGCTGCCGCTGTCGCAGCTGCTCACGGAACCTCCGGCCCAGCCGCCGTCGCTGCCCGCATTGGCAATCCGGGCATCCTTAGGGGGTTTGATGACATAAAAGGGAATGATGATCCCGCAGGCGATGAAGGCCGCGAAGACGGCCACGCCCAGCAATCCGTTCGAAGTGATGGCGTCCATGACAGCCTTTCCTTCTAGTTGGTTCATGCAGTCACAGGATACTCCAAGATGACGGACCTCGCCACCTACAACTTCGCCTATCTCGACGAGCAGACGAAGCGGATGATCCGCCGCGCGATCCTGAAAGCGATCGCCATCCCCGGTTACCAGGTGCCTTTCGCCTCCCGCGAGATGCCGATGCCCTACGGCTGGGGCACCGGCGGCGTGCAGGTGACCGCCGCGATTATCGGCCCGGAAGACGTGCTGAAGGTGATCGACCAGGGTGCCGACGATACGACCAATGCGGTCTCGATCCGCGCCTTCTTCCAGAAGGTCGCCAATGTCGCCGTCACCACCCATACCAAGGACGCGACGATCATCCAGACCCGCCACCGCATTCCCGAGCACAAGCTCGCCGAGGGCCAAGTCCTCGTCTACCAGGTGCCGATCCCGGAACCCTTGCGCTTCCTCGAGCCGCGCGAGACCGAGACCCGCAAGATGCATGCGCTCGAAGAATACGGGCTCATGCATGTGAAGCTCTACGAGGATATCGCCCATAACGGCCGCATCTCGAAAACCTATGCCTATCCGGTGAAGGTCGCCGGTCGCTATGTCATGGACCCTTCGCCGACGCCGAAGTTCGACAACCCCAAAATGCACCGGTCGGAGGCGCTGCAGCTGTTCGGCGCCGGCCGCGAAAAGCGCATCTACGCGGTGCCGCCCTATACGGACGTCGTGAGCCTCGACTTCGAGGATCATCCGTTCGAAATCCAGACCTTCGACAAGCCCTGCGCGCTCTGCGGCGCCGAGAATGTTTATCTCGACGAAGTGGTACTCGACGACAAGGGTGGCCGCATGTTCGTCTGCTCCGACACCGACAATTGCGAGGACCGCCGCGAACACGGCCATGCCGGCGCTCTGCTGGCGCCTGCCAAGGAGGCAGCGGAATGACACTGGTTGTGGCTTACCCCCCTCTGTCCTGCCGGACATCTCCCCCTCAAGGGGGGAGATTGGATAGACACGCCCGCTCGATCCCTCTTGAAGACACCGCTTATCGAACTGCCCGATCCCATTTGGGGCTGAGGCTTACCCGCTTGCCGATCTCCCCCTTTGAGGGGGAGATGTCCGGCAGGACAGAGGGGGGTGAACCCCACGCGCCGACATTCAAGGACAAAACGCCATGACCGACACCCCTCTTCTCAAAGTCAGCGGCGTCTCGAAATTCTATGGCAGCCGGATCGGCTGCAAGGATGTTTCCTTCGATCTGTGGCCGGGCGAAGTGCTTGCCATCGTCGGTGAATCCGGCTCCGGCAAGACGACGCTGCTCAACTGCCTGTCGACCCGGCTGATGCCGACGGCCGGCAGTGTCGAATACCGGATGCGCGACGGCAATTTCCGCGACCTCTACCATATGAGCGAGGCCGAGCGACGCTTCCTGATGCGCACCGACTGGGGCTTCGTGCACCAGAACCCGGCCGACGGCCTGCGGATGACGGTTTCGGCCGGCGCCAATGTCGGCGAACGGCTGATGGCCGTCGGCGACCGGCATTACGGCAAGATCCGCGAGACGGCGAGCGACTGGCTGACCCGCGTCGAAATCGGCACCGACCGCATCGACGATCAGCCGCGCGCCTTTTCCGGCGGGATGCGCCAGCGCCTGCAGATCGCCC
>NZ_JALBGW010000313.1:0-1863 GCF_023006485.1 Neorhizobium sp. BETTINA12A | reverse complement strand
GTTTCCGCCCGCTTCGTCGACATGGCGCTTGGCCGACGCGGCAATGCGCTGCTCACGTCGCTCGTCGGCACCGGACTGGTTCTCTTCAGTTTCGTGCTCGCCGCGACCGTCACGTCCTCGCCCGCGGTCCTGGTGGTGTTCATGGTGCTCTATGGCTTCGGCACCGGCGTGCTCGCGGTCGCCCGCGCGCTCCTGCCGCTGTCGCTGTTTTCGCCCCGCGAATTCGGCCTGCAATCGGCCCGCCTGTCGATGCCGCAGAACCTTGCCAATGCCGCCGCGCCGGTCATCTTCACCGCCCTCCTCGACCGCGTCGGCGCCACCGCCGCGCTGGTGACCGGCGCCGTGCTCTCGGCAATCTCGCTGGTATTGGTGCTGATGCTGGTGGGGCTGGTGCGGAACGCGAATGCGCGGAGCCGCCTAGTTGCTGATCGAAGCCAGGATATCCTTGACCGGTAATAGCAAGGTCCGGTCCAGTCCCTTGGCCTGGCGGAAACCGTATCTGAGGTAAAATCTCGTTGCCTCATCGTCGAGCGCATGAACCATCACTGCCCGGAACGCCACCACTTCAGAGGTCGCAACCACGGCCAACAGAGCATTCTTCAGCAGTTCGCCGCCCAGCCCTTGTCCATGATGCCTCCGGTCCACCGCAAGCCGAGCCAGCAGAGCCACAGGGATCTCGCCCGGCGCCTGATGGCCCTTGACCTGACGGGGCGCTTTTTCACGCGAAATCATGCCGGCGCAAAGCGAGTGGTAACCGACCACCCGAAAATCGGCGTCGGCAATCACGAAGGTCCGTGTGTAACCCTGCACCTGATTGTGAAGCGCCATCTCCTTCAGGAAGGCATCGAGCACCGGCTTGCCGCTGTCGAACTCCCCAAGATGATGATGCTCACTCAGCGGGGCCGGTTTGCGATACATGGCCTCAGTCGAGCCATTCGCGGTTCGACTTCAGCAGAGCCGCGAGCTTCTCATTGACCTGAGCAGGCTCGCCAAGCAGATCCTCGACGGCATCGAAGACAGTCGCGTCGACACCAATGAACCGCTGGTCCAAAAGCTCCTTTTGGGCCGTTGCAAAGGCCGCTTCCGTCATGAATGCGGTCAGCGACTTACCGGAAATCTCGGCCGCCCGGGCAATCACGTCCCGCGTGCCGGCATCGATCCTCAAGTTGATCGTTTCGCTTTTCCGAAGGGCTACCATGGTTCCACCATCCTAGTGCACATACATTGTATATACGTTTCCCTCGAAATATTCAACGGCCTATTCCGTCACCGCCCGAAACCGCATCTCCGCCAGATGAAACTTCGTCTTCGGCTCCCGCCGCGTCCTTGTGCCGACCTGCAGCAGGTTCACCAGCACCGCACCGTCGAGCGGCAATGCCGCATCGTGGAGCAGGCCATGCACCAGGCCGGCGATCTCCTGTGCCTGCCGCCGTCCCTCGCCGTCCGACCAGATTTCCAGCACCAGAAGATGTTCCTCGCCGGCCTCGCTGGCTGTCGAGAAATCCCGCGTCTCCATCTCGCCGAACACAATGCAGGGCAGTTTTGGCCGCGGCAGAAGCCGGTCTCGGATGCCGTCCGTGCCGATGATCGCGGTCAGCGCCGCATCACTGGCAAGCGTCTGGTGGATCGCCTGCAGAAGCGCATTTCCCGCCGTCATCGGGCTTCCTCCTCGCATTGGCAGACGAGATAACGCCGCGTCTCGTCCGGATCGCGCACCAGCTTGACGAGGAATATCCGGCCGCCCTTTCGAAACCGCTGGCCGGCTGAAATGCCGTCGCGGAACCGTGTCCAGATGCGGTGGCTGATGGTGCCGGCCTCTGCGGCCGCCTGTTCCGCCACCACGAACGCGACCGGCTCGATCCG
>NZ_JALBGW010000312.1:0-1868 GCF_023006485.1 Neorhizobium sp. BETTINA12A | reverse complement strand
CAGGGCGGCGAGCGCCAGCGTGCGCAAGGCGGCGCCGCGGATGCCGCGCCAGAAGGAGAGGCCCGCGAGGATCAGCGCGAAGACGCCGAGTGCGGCCAGGATCGGCCAGGAGAAGAAGGGGGCGAATTCGATGGTCATGAGGATTTCCCTCTATGGGCCAGAAGCGTTGCGCAAGGTTCGCCCCTCACCCCGCCTCCGCTTCGCTCGGCGCACCCTCTCCCCGCAGGCGGGGCGAGGGGGAACGGCGACCGTGCGGCATATCCCTTCTCCCCGCATGCGGGGAGAAGGTGGCGGCAGCCGGATGAGGGGCTAAGGACCATGGCGACGTTTTCCCTCACTGCCCAAGCCGCTCAAGCAGCGCCGGGACATGCACCTGGTCGGCTTTGTAATTGCCGGTCAGCATGTACATCATGATGTTGACGCCGGAGCGATAGGCATATTCGCGCTGCATCTCGTCCGGGGGCACTGTCGGCAGAACCGGAGCACCCTGGCTGTCGACAGCCCAGGCGCCGGCGAAATCATTTCCGGTGATCAGCAATGGGGTCACGCCGTCGCCGCTGGAGGAGAGCTGGGCGCCGGTGTTTTTCGCTTCCTGCCGTGCCTCGACCCAGAGCGGGCTGCCGGTATAACGGCCGGGGAAGTTGGTGAGCAGGTAGAAGGAGCGGGTCAGCACGTGGTCGGTCGGCGTCGGCTCCAGCGGCGGGATGTCGATATTGGCGAGGATCGCCTGCAGGCGCTCGCCATTCGGCGTGGTACCACCTCCGCCGAGCGACGAATATTGATCGCGGGTGTCGAAGAGGACAGTGCCGCCATTGCGCATATAGGCGTCGATGCGGGAGATCGCCGCTTGGCTGGGCATCGGCGCGGTGGCGGAGATCGGCCAGTAGATGATCGGGTAGAAGGCGAGTTCGTCCTTGGTGATATCGAGGCCGACCGGGGCGCCGGGTTCCAGCGTGGTGCGGTAGGTGAGGAACTGGCTGAGGCCCTCAAGACCCTGTTCGGAGATCCGGTCGACATCCTGCTCGCCGGTGGTGACATAGGCGAGGTGGGTCGTGTCGAGCCGCTCGAGGATCTGCTCGTCGCCGGGCTTGGCGCCGGCACCGGGTTCCATTTTTTGTGCCTGCGATTGACCGGGCGTCAAGGCGAAGAGGCCGAAAGCGAGGGCGGCAATCGCTGCTGCGGCAGCACCGCTCGGCCTACGGCGTCCGCCGGAACCACGCGAGAAGGCGCCGTTCATGAAGAGCACCACAAGGCTGTCGAGGATCAGCAGCGCGAAGGCGGCGGCGAAAAGGGCGGGGCGCAGCGATACGGCTTCGCCGCCAGCCAAGCCTTCGCGTACCAGCGGCCGGCTTGCCGTGGTCGGGTCGAAGCGGGCGATGACGGTTTTCGGCGCCAGCAGGTTGACGGCGGTGAAACCGTCCTCGGTGCCGTAAAGACCTGGCGGATGGTCGAAACTCGCGACCGGCACCTGGTTGGCGGCGATCGCGATCGGGCGGGCCGTGCCGGTTTCGGTGGTAAGGACGCCGTCCGCGGTCAAAAGCCGGTAGGGAGCAAGTGTCGCAGCGGCTCCCTCTGCTGCGGCGCCGGACGCGGCACCTCCGTCGCGGGCGAGCTGGACCAGGCGGCGGAGCATCTCGACGAAATTGCCCGACAGCGGCAGGTTCGACCAGGTCGCCTCGGCGCTGGTGTGGAAGAGCACGATGCGGCCGGCCTCGACTTCCTTTTCGGTGACGAGAGGCGTGCCGTCTGAGAGGCTTGCCCAGGTGCGTTCGGCAAGGTCCGGCGTCGGTTCGGCAAGAACCTGGCGGGTGACGGTGATGTCTGTGGCGCGCGGCATGCCGGCGAAGGGGCCGAAGCTCGGGAAATCG
>NZ_JALBGW010000311.1:0-1893 GCF_023006485.1 Neorhizobium sp. BETTINA12A | reverse complement strand
CGTCGGCGGGCGAGGCCACGCCGCAGATCGTCTTCAACGTGACGGCGAGCGATGCCGCGAGCTTTCGCAAAAGCGAAGGGCAGATTTCCGCCATGCTGGCGCGTAGCGTCTCGCGCGGGCGGCGTGGTTTGTGACGATGATGTTGCGAGGATGAGATGAGCGGTTTTCATGAGGTTCGGTTCCCGTTGCGGCTGGCGCTCGGGGCAACCGGCGGGCCGGTGCGGCGCACCGATATCGTCAACCTTTCCAACGGGCGCGAACAGCGCAACCAGCGCTGGCGGGATTCAAGGCGCAGTTATGATGCGGGATCGGGCGTGAAATCGCTTACCGATCTCTATGCGGTGCTGGAGTTTTTCGAGGCGCGGGGCGGGCAGCTTTACGGCTTTCGGTTCCGCGATCCGGTCGATTGGAAATCCTGCGCGCCGGGCGAGACGGTATCGGCGACCGACCAGACGATCGGCGCGGGCGACGGGGAGACCGCGGCATTCCAGCTCGTCAAAATCTACGCGGATGGCGGCGGCAGCTGGACGAGGCGGATCGTCAAGCCGGTTGCCGGAACGATCGTCCTGTCGGTGGATGGCGTTGCGCAGGCGCCGGAAGCTTTTTCCGCCGATGCGGCGACGGGGATCGTCACTTTTGCCGCCGGCCATGTTCCGGCGATCGGCGCGGTGGTGCGGGCGGGTTACGAATTCGAGGTGCCGGTGCGGTTCGACACCGACCGGATCGACGTCAATCTCGCCCATTTCGATGCCGGGCGCATCCCGACCATTCCGCTGACGGAGGTTTTGGCATGAGAACCATACCGGCTGATCTGGCCGAGCATCTGAGGCAGGAGGCAACCACCACCTGTCACGCATGGCGGGTGACGCGGCGCGACGGCATGATCCTGGGTTTTAGCGAACACGACCATGACCTGATATTCGGCGGCACGACCTTCCTGGCGGCAAGCGGGTTTTCGGCAAGCGAGGCAGAGGCGGCAACGGGACTTTCCGCAAGCGCCGACGAGGTCGTCGGTGGCTTTTCAAATGCGGCGATTGGCGAGCAGGATCTGGCGACCGGCAGATATGACGGGGCGCGGGTGGAACTGTTTCTCGTCAATTGGGCGGCACCGGACCAGCACGTGCTTTTGAACGTGCGGGAGATCGGCGAGGTTTCCCGCACCGGCGGTCAGTTTCGCGCAGAGCTGCGCAGTCTGGCGCATCGGCTGAGCCAGCCGCAGGGGCGCGTCTACAACCGACGCTGCGACGCGAGCCTCGGGGATACGCGCTGCGGCGTAGACCTGGCCCTGTGGCGCGGCGAAGGGGCGGTGGTCGCGGTAAAGGACGCGAGCCGGATTGTGGTCTCGGGGCTGGGTGGTTTCGCGAGCGGGTTTTTCCGCCACGGCGTGCTGACGTTTTCGGACGGCGTAGCGGTCGATGTCGACGCGCACGAGAAGAGGTCCGACGGTTCGGTGGAGCTGACTTTCTGGCTGCCACTGGAGGAGCCGGTTGCGGCGGGCCACACGTTTACGCTGACCGCGGGATGCGACAAGTCGTTTGCAACCTGCAAGGCGCGCTTTGCGAACCATCTGAATTTCCGCGGTTTTCCGCATGTTCCCGGCGCCGATTTTGCCTATTCCTATGTCGATGGGGAGCGGGTCCATGACGGCGGCCCGATCTTCGAATGAGCGGGCAAAGCGAGCGGATCGTGGCACTGGCCGAGGGATGGATCGGTACGCCCTATCGCCATCAGGGCGCAACGAAGGGCGTCGGCTGCGATTGCATCGGGCTGATCCGCGGGATCTGGCGCGAGCTTTACGGCGAGGAGCCGGGGATGGTGCCCGCCTATGCGCCCGATTGGGCGGAGCGGAGCGGTGAAGACCGGCTCGCGGACGCGGCCGCGCGGCTCTTCGGG
>NZ_JALBGW010000310.1:0-1948 GCF_023006485.1 Neorhizobium sp. BETTINA12A | reverse complement strand
ACCGCCTTGGTCAGGGGCAGCAGAACCGGCTGATGACCAAGGTTTTGCAGCCGTTCGGCGGTGCGGCGGGCCGAGCTTTCGGGGCGGGTGACGACGACCCGCATCGCGTTACGACCAGCCTTCGAAGAAATCGGAACCGGCCGCCGCGCGAACGGCTTCGCCGGCCTGCCGGCCGAGCTTTTCTGCGTTGGCGCGTTTGCCTTCGGTCTCGATCGAATGTTCCTTGCGGCCATCCGGTGTCAGGATGAGGCCGGAGAATTTCAGATGGTCGCCCTCGCAGATCGCGTAACCGCCGATCGGGGTGCGGCAGGAACCGTCGAGTGCGGCCAGGAAGGCGCGTTCGCAGGAGACCGCGTCATAGGTTGGGCGGTCGTTGATCGGGTCGAGAAGCGCGTCGATGCGGGCGTCACTGACACGGCTTTCGACGCAGATCGCGCCCTGCGCCGGTGCCGGGGGGAAGTCCTGCGGGTCGAGCAATTCGGTGACGACATCCTGCTTGCCGAGGCGCTTCAGGCCGGCATAGGCGAGCAGGGTCGCATCCACCTGGCCTTCGCTGAGCTTGCGCAGCCGCGTTTCGACGAGGCCGCGGAAGGTGATGACCTCGATGTCCGGACGGATGCGGCGGATCAGCGCCTGGCGGCGCAGCGACGAGGAGCCGACGGTGGCGCCATCCGGAAGTGCGGCGAGCGTATGGGCCGTGCGGCCGATGAAGGCGTCGCGAAAATCCTCGCGGGGCAGGTAGGCGGCGAGACGCAGGCCCTCGGGCAGTTTGGTCGGCATGTCTTTCGAGGAATGAACGGCGAAATCGAGATCGCCGGAGATTAGCCCTTCCTCCAGTTCCTGGGTGAACAGGCCCTTGCCGCCGAGCTCGGTCAGCGCCCGGTCGGTGATGCGGTCGCCGGTGGTCGACAGCACGACAATCTCGAACATGTCCTCCGGCAGGCCATGCGCCGTCATCAGCCGTGCGCGCGTTTCGGAAGCCTGGGCGAGCGCCAGCGGGCTGCCGCGCGTGCCGATCCGGAAAGGTTTTGTTTGCATCCGCGTCATTCCATTGTTACCGGAAGCTTTCGTAAACCGGTTTATCCGGCATCGCAATTATCGATAGGCGTATGGCGACCTTTCTTCGCATCCTCGGCATTGAAACTAGCTGCGACGAGACGGCGGCTTCCGTCGTCGCGCGCCATGAGGACGGCCGCGGCGAAATCCTCTCCGATATCGTGCTGTCGCAGCTCGATGAACACAGTGCCTATGGTGGCGTCGTGCCGGAAATCGCGGCGCGTGCGCATGTCGAGGCGCTGGACGGGCTGATCGAGGAAGCGCTCACCCGCGCCAATGTGTCGCTCGACGAGATCGATGCGATTGCCGCGACATCCGGGCCTGGCCTGATCGGCGGCCTGATCGTCGGGCTGATGACCGCCAAGGCGATCGCGCGGGCGGCCGGCAAGCCGCTGATGGCGATCAACCACCTCGAAGGCCATGCCTTGACGGCACGGCTGACCGACGGGCTTTCCTTTCCCTACCTGATGCTGCTCGTGTCCGGCGGCCATACCCAGCTGGTTCTGGTGCGCGGCGTCGGGGAATACGAGCGCTGGGGTACGACGATCGACGATGCGCTTGGCGAGGCGTTCGACAAGACGGCAAAACTGCTCGGCCTGCCCTATCCCGGTGGGCCGGCTGTCGAGAAGGCGGCTTTGAAAGGCAATCCGGACCGGTTCTCGCTGCCGCGGCCGCTGGTCGGCGAAGCGCGGCTCGACTTTTCCTTCTCCGGCCTCAAGACGGCGGTGCGCCAGGCGGCGACCGAGATCGCGCCGCTCAGCGAGCAGGATGTCGCCGATATCTGCGCCTCGTTCCAGAAGGCGATTTCCCGGACGCTGCGCGACCGCATCGGCCGCGGGCTGGCCCGCTTCAAACAGGAGTTCGCGCATCTCGATGTCGACCGGGCGCTGGT
>NZ_JALBGW010000030.1:0-47767 GCF_023006485.1 Neorhizobium sp. BETTINA12A | reverse complement strand
AGGTGCGCTCCGAGGGTGCCCTCACCGGCTGGGCGGCCGTGGTGGGCGCGGGCGACGACGCCGCTTTCCGTCGTTTCGTCGAACGTATCCGCGCCACCTCCGTCTCGTTCGACACCAACAGCAAAATGCTCAGCCTTTCGCCGCCGGACCGCGAAACACTGACGCTCTTTTATGCCGGCGAACTCACCGTCGGCGGAGAGCCGCGACCCTTCATCCACGACCAGCCCGTGCCGATCCTGACCTATGACAGCACGACCGCCGGCGACGGCGACCATCCATTCTATGCATAAAGGACATTCCGACCGATGGATTCGATGACCCTCAACAAACCGGCCCTGCAGGAGACGATCGATCAGGTCGCGGTCGCGTTCAGCCGCCTCAAGGGCATCAAGGAAGGCCTCGCTGGTGCCGATGCCAGCGGTGGTATCCAGTTCGACGAATGGGACTGGGAAGTCGGCGTCGGCCTCTACGGCTTCCTGCGTCGTGCTCTTGCCGCCGGCGACTGGAAGGCCATCGACGACCTCGTCGCCTGGTACGGCCGGCAAATCGGCCGGGGCCTGCCGCCGCGGCAGATCAACAGCACGGCCCCCATGCTGCCGCTTGCCATTCTCATCGAACATGTCGACCGGCCGGATTTCCGTGCGCTCGTCGAGGATTGGGCGGACTGGCTTGTCCACCGGCTTCCGAAGACCGAGGACGGCGGCTTTCAGCACGTCGTCAAGGAACGGCTGAACGACGGCGAGCTCTGGGACGATACGCTGTTTATGGCCGCACTGTTTCTGGCACGCGCGGGCGTCGCCTGCGGGCGTCGCGACTGGATCGACGAGGCCGTCTACCAGTTCATGGTGCATGCCCGCTATCTGTCCGATCCGGTCACCGGGCTCTGGTATCACGGCTGGACCTTCAACGGCCGGCACAATTTCGCCAGGGCCTTCTGGGCGCGCGGCAACGCCTGGATCACGGTTGCCATTCCCGAACTGTTCGAGCTCGTTCCCGATCTCGAGGAAAAGGACAAGCGGTTCCTGTCGAACGTGCTTGCAAGCCAGGTGCGTTCGCTGAAGCGACTGCAGCGCCCCGACGGCATGTTCCATACGCTGCTCGACGACCCGACATCTCCCCTTGAAACATCGGCGACGGCCGGGATCGCCTACGGCATCCTGCGCGGCATCGATGCGGGCATCCTGGATGCCTCCAATCGGGTGCATGCGGAACGCGCGCTGGCGGCCGTGCTCTCACAGGTCGACGACGAGGGCGTCGTCCAGGGCGTCTCGGACGGCACGCCGATGGGGCACGATCTGGATTTCTATCGTCGTATCCCCAACCTGCCGACCCCCTATGGGCAGGCGCTGACGATGCTGCTTCTGACGGAAGTCCTGCTCGAGGGCGGGGAGGGCGCATGAACAGGTTCCCGTCCCTTCTCATCGAGCCTGTGCAGGAGGACGAGACGGCGCGCATTCAGGCGGCAATCGACCAGATGGCCGCGCGCGGAGGCGGCTGCGTGGAACTTACCGAAGGTATCCACAATACGCGCGGGCTGAGGCTGCAATCCGGCGTCGAGCTTCATCTGGCCAGCGGCGCGATCCTGCGCCCGGCCGCCGACTACGGAGCTTATGATAAGACGTCGGTTTCGGTTGTCGCCGAGAAGTCGAACCGCGCCATGATCGTCGCAGGAAACGCGACGGACATAGCCTTGACTGGCCCTGGACGGATCGAGGCGGGAGGTGAACATTTCATCGCCGGCAACGATGAGGCGATGGGCACCTTTGTCCCGGCGGAATACCGCCCGCGGGTGGTGGTCTTCGAATCCTGCCGCGGCGTCAGGATCGAGCGATTGGAAATCGTCGATTCGCCGATGTGGACTCTGCACCTGGTCAATTGCGACGACGTTTATGTCGGCGGCGTAAAGATCTCGAACAACCGGCGCATGCCGAACACCGACGGCCTCGTGCTCGACGCCTGCCGGCATACGGTTGTGGAGGACTGCGACATAGCGACCGCGGATGACGGCATCTGCCTGAAGACCAGCGCCGGACCCGACGGACAAGCGATCGGAGAATGCGAAAACGTGCTCGTGCGCCGCTGCCTGGTCGAAAGCAACAGCTGCGCGCTGAAGATCGGCACGGAATCCTACGGCGATTTCACCGACGTTGTCTTCGAGGACTGCCGCGTCCAGAATTCAAACCGCGGACTGGGGCTGTTTTCGCGCGACGGCGGCCACATGACCAATATCCGCTTCTCGCGGATAGAAGTCGATTGCCACGAGACGCTCGATGGCTTCTGGGGATCGGGCGAAGCGCTGACGGTGACGGTGGTGGATCGCATCCCCACCCGCCGGGCCGGCGCCGTTCGAAACCTGATCGTCGAGGACCTGCGCGGCCAAATGGACGGGGCGATCGCGCTCGTCTCGACGTCCGCCGCAGGAATCGACGGCGTCAGGCTTTCGCGGCTGCGACTGCGGCAGAGAAGAGGCCCGCTCGGCACCGGACTTCGCTATGATCTGCGGCCGACCAACGCGGATATCGCACCGAGCGCGGACGCTGCCGGCCGGGCGAATGCATGGACGAAGGGCGCGGACGGGCGGGTGGTCGGCCTTATCGACTACCCGGGCGGCATGCCGGCGCTTTTTACCGCCGGCATAGAGGAGATTACGATCGAGGAGGCGCATTTCGAGAGGCCGCAACCGATACCGGAAGGCTGGAACGTCGAGAGCGTCGTCCATAAAGTGACTGAACCTGACGGGAGCAGGGAATGGGAAATCTGAAACTTACGAATGTCACCAAGGCGTTCGGCGCGCTGACCGTTCTGCACGGCATCGACCTGACGATCGACAACGGCAAGTTCGTCGTTTTCGTCGGTCCATCCGGCTGCGGCAAGTCGACCCTTCTGAGGATCATTGCGGGGCTGGAGGACATCAGCGCCGGCGGCATCGAGATCGGCGGGCGCGACGTGGTCCAGCTTTCGCCGGCAGAACGGAAGATCGCCATGGTCTTCCAGTCCTATGCGCTTTATCCCCATATGAGCGTGCGCAAGAACCTCGCCTTCGGGCTCGAAAACCTGAAATTCAAGCGCAGTGAAATCGAGACGCGGATCGGGGAGGCGGCCCGCATGCTGGCGATCGAGCCCTATCTGGATCGCAAGCCACGGCAGCTTTCCGGCGGCCAGCGCCAGCGGGTCGCGATCGGCCGCGCCATCGTGCGCAACCCGGACATCTTCCTCTTCGACGAGCCGCTCTCGAACCTCGACGCGGCGCTGCGCGTACAGACAAGGGCGGAAATCACCCGGCTGCATCGCCAGCTGAGAACGACGATGATCTACGTCACCCACGACCAGGTGGAGGCGATGACCATGGCCGACGAGATCGTCGTGCTCAATGCCGGCCGGATCGAGCAGGTCGGAACGCCGCTCGAACTCTTCGACAACCCGAGGAACCTCTTCGTGGCGGGCTTCTTGGGATCCCCACGGATGAACATGCTCAAGGGCCAGGTGACGGCGATGGGCGAAGCCGGGGTGACGATCGACGCCGGCTACGGCGCTCCGCTCACCGCGTCGATCGACCCCACCGCGGCGAAGATAGGCCAGGCCGTGCTTGTCGGCATACGGCCCGCGCATTTTTCGGTCGGCGACCAAGGACTGCCGTTCGTCGTCCAGTATCACGAGAGCCTCGGGACCGAGACCTATGTCTACGGGACGCTCGAGGGACGGGACGAACAGATCATCGTCCACCAGACCGGCCATTTCGCGCCGCGGCCCGGCGACCTTCTGCGGATCATGCCGCTATCCGGCCGGGTGCACGTCTTCGATCCCGATAGCGGCCTGGCTCTGCCGCAATCCGTTCGCCAACGGAGTGATGTCCATGAGCACGCCTAAGGCGACCGATCTCGGCGGCCGTGCCCTCGACTTCGTCATGGGCATCGTCGAGGCGCCCATCAACGGGTTCGAGCGGCTGATGGGCAAGAAGCGGATGCCCTATCTGTTCCTCGCGCCGAACCTCATCCTTTTCGGCATCTTCACCTTCCTCCCCATCGCCATCGCGGTCGGCTACGCCTTTACCGGCGGCACCGGCCTTTTCGTGTCGGAGCGGCCTTTCGTCGGCTTCGATAATTTCCGCCAGCTCCTGCAGTGCGAGGACTACCTTCGTCCGGGTAGCTGCCGCGAATCCCTGTTCTGGACGGCGGTCTGGAACACGCTCTGGTTCGTCGGCTTCAACGTTGCCGCGACGCTGCTCGTGGCATTGGTGACGGCGCTCATCCTCAACCGGGCGATGGCCGCCCGCGGTTTCTTCCGGGCCATGTTCTTTTATCCCGTCCTGCTGTCGCCGGTCGTCATCGGCCTGATCTGGAAGTGGTTCCTGGACCGCAACGGCCTGCTCAACGCCTTCCTGCAAATGCTCGGCGTGCCGCCGGAAATCTTCCTGCTGGACGTCGGCTGGTCACGCTTCTTCGTGGTGGTCGTTTCGGTCTGGTTCCACATGGGCTTTTATACGCTGATCCTTCTCGCCGGCCTGCAGGCCATTCCGAAGGATCTCTACGAAGCCGCCTCGATCGACGCGGCTTCGCCCCGGCGCACGCTTTTGCGGATCACGCTTCCGCTTCTCGGGCCGAACCTGCTCGTCGTGCTGATCCTCCTGATGATCCGCTCGGTCCAGATATTCGATGAAGCCTGGGTGCTGACCAATGGCGGCGGGCCCGGCACCGCGAACAGCTTCATCGTGCAGTACATCTACCAGATGGCCTTCGGCAGCGACCTGCGCCTTTTCGGCCTCGCCTCGGCGGCCTCGGTACTGATGGGCCTCGTGCTGCTGGCCCTGACGCTCATACAGCTGCGGCTTGGCCGCAAGATGGAGTCCTGACCATGTCGCAAGGCCTCTCACCCATCGCCTTCCTGACCCGCACCCGCCGGCCGGGCCGGATCGGCGTCACCGACATGCTCTCCTGGGCTTGGCTGATCCTGGGCACGCTTGCCGTGCTCATTCCGGTAGTCTGGGCGGGCCTTTCCTCGTTCAAGCCCGCCGCCGAGATCACCCGCTTTCCGCCGACGCTGCTGCCGCGTGCGGCGGTTCAGCAGACCGTACCGGGTTTCGACGCCCCGCTCAGCCTCTGGACCGTCGACGTCGACGGCCAACGGCGCGAGATGGCGATGGTGCGGCGCATCGGGCTGAAAGCCCAGATGGTCGATCCGAGCAATCCCGGACCGCCGGTCAGCGTCGACGTCAAGAACATGTCGCCGGTCCAGCGGCTTACGATCGCGACCGAGAACTATACCGATCCGCTCACCCGGTTCGACTTCCTCACCTTTCTGAAGAATTCGGTCTTCGTTACCTTCGTGGCGACGCTGCTGACGCTCGTCGTCAACGCGCTTGCGGCTTTCGCGCTGTCGAAATACCGGTTCCGGGGCGAGAAGGCGATTTTCGTGTTGATCATCTCGACGCTGATGATCCCCCTGACGGTGGTCATGGTCCCGGCCTATCTGGTCGTCGTCGGCGTCGGCCTGGTGGACAGTCTGTGGGGCATCATCATTCCGACCGTTGCCTCGCCGACTGGGGTCTTCCTGCTGCGCCAGTACATGCTTACCATCCCCGACGAACTCATCGAGGCGGCCCGTGTCGACGCGGCAAGCGAGTTCCGGATCTTCTGGCGCATCATCCTGCCGCTGACGGCACCGGCGCTCGCGGTGCTGGCGATCTTTTCCGTCCTGTGGCGGTGGAACGACTTTCTCTGGCCTTTGATCGTCTTGAGCAGCCGCGAAAACTTCACCCTGCAGGTCGGGCTCAACGCCTTCCAGGGCGAGTTCTCCGTGCAGTGGAACTACATCCTCGCCATGACCTTCCTGAGCCTGGCACCGGTCACGGTCGTCTTCCTGTTCCTGCAGAAATACATCACCACCGGCATTGCCGGCACCGGAATGAAGTGAGGTTCACCTGCGGGGCGGAGCGACGCTGCCCCGCAGCACCAGCTTGCAGCCGAGTTCCAGCCGGTAGGCCGGCCGCAGCGGATCGTTGGCGACGAGCCGTTGTTCCAGAAGGCTGATTGCGGCGGCCCCCAGCCGGTCGGTCGGCAACTGGACCGTCGAGAGCGGCGGTGTGCTGAACTCGCCGGGCACGATGTCGTCGAAGCCGAGCACGGACATTTCTTCCGGCACGCGCATGCCGAATACCGCAAGCGCCCTCAGGCAGCCGAGCGCCAGGTTATCGGCGGCGCAGAAGATCGCGGTCGCGCCGCGCAGGCTGCTATCTTCGGAAAGCAATTGGCGGATCGCCTGCTCGCCCTGGTGGGGCTCGTATCCCTCCGCCTCGACGATCATCTCTGGCGATATGGCAAGGCCGGCCGAAAGATGCGCATCGGCGTAGCCGTCATATCGGCGGCGAATGGTGGTCCTGCCCTTCCACGTCAGATGCAGGATGCGGCGATGGCCGAGCGAAAGCAGGTGCTCGGTTCCCTGGCGGGCGCCGAAGCGGTTTTCACCGGTGACCGTATCGACCAGCATCGAAGGGTCCTCGCCATTCAGGATGACGAGCGGTATGCGACCTGCGGCAAGGACGCGGATCAGTTCCGGCCGGTCGTCGTTGAGGATGACGATGCCGTCGACATTTTCGACCTGCGCCATGCGGCGCACCTCGCTCGCGTCGATCCGGCTGCCGGTGCTGACGAAAGGGACGATCCGGATGCTGAGCCGCTCGCATTCCTGGCGCAGGCTGTTGAGCATCGTCCAGCTGACGAGATTGACGTCGCTGTGAGGCGCCGCATCGCTGGTAATCGCCAGGAGGATCGTGCGAAGCGTGGCGATCGTCGCCCGGCTTCTGCGCTTTTCCAGATATCCCAGCCTTTGCGCGGAATTAAGAACCCGCTCCCGAACTTCTATGGATATGGGCGCGGTTCCGTTGAGAACATGGGACGCGGTACTGAGCGAAACACCGGCATCCAGAGCCACATCTTTCAAGCCTATCTTGGCTTTCAATAGAATTTCTTTCGATTTAAGCTGGGTTTTCGAAGCGCCAATACGAGCAAACAATGTCTCGCATTGTTCGTGCCGGCCATTTGGATATCCCCGCGCAGACCTGTTGCCGGAGCGATGCCTCATCCCCGCTGATGCAATGAACTTCTCCATCATGCATGTTTGCAGCGGTCCAACGCAAGACAATCTTGACGCTGCCTTCCGCCGAAAATCTGCGTCGGGTTGTTGTGGAATCGCTTCGTCTCCACCCTAAGCACCGTCTTTCTATAGGTGGCTCGTCGGTCCGCGTGTGATGAGAGCTCAATTAATTATAGCAGCTTTCTGGCCGTCGATGATCACCAACGGTGCGGAGCCTGGAGGTCAACAGTGACATCGTGACCGTATCGCACGGAAGTGTCGAACGCTCTGCACTTTTTCCTTCCGTCCGCGCGCCGGTGCTTTATCTGATGACGGCGAGTGAATATACAGGTTTTAACGGTGCCGTTCAAAGCTAGGAGCAACCGCGATGATCGCAACCTATATCGACGAGTTCATCATGTTTTGCGCCGGGCTGTGGATGACGTCCCTGGGCTTTGGCTATCTGTCCTTGTCGCGAAATCCGGCGCACAAGTTGCCGGTGGTTCGTCATTTCAGGTGGATGGGCCCCTTGCTGCTCGTCATCGCCGTTATCCTGGCGATCGCCTCATGACCTCATGATCAGAAGCAATGTGCGCGGTTAAATTTGGGCCATGAATAGTATGTTACTCTGTAGGGCTTGCGGATTGGAGAAAACGGAATCGGTCGTCCACGGCGGCTCGTATATCCTGCGATGCGCTGCCTGCGGAGAAATGATTGTCGCGACATCGTTCATAGCAATGCTGGAGTTGGATCACGAATGTTCGGCCTTCATTGATCCGGGTCCGGGAAAACACCCGCCGCCGGAGATGCTCATCGCCCGCGGACCTCTCCGGCAGATCGCAGCGGCGATCATTGCTGCGGCGATGGACGGAACTTTGATACGGTTGTCTCCCTAGCGCACAGGATTGACGCCGCCCGGGTTCGATAGCTTTCCCCTCGGCTTTCAAGCCTGCGGCGTCGTTGCTTCCGGATCCGGCCGCGGTCTTTCGGGCCGTTGTTCCTGGATCAGCTGCAGGGTGCCGTCATTGGGGCACGGTTGCCGAGTGCCCACAGCCTGCTGATCATCTAGCGTTAGATGTCCAGTCTCCTGGCAGCGTCACGTTCGGATGTTCAGCAATGTCATCAAGGATTTGGAAGCCAGGCAGGCCCCACCAGGACACTGTCTACATCTCGGTTCGGGAGTTGGGGCGTCCACATTGGAACTCCCACAGCGGTGGCGTAGTTCGGCGTCTTCAGTGATCACAGCATTGGAAACGGCATGGAAACGCGGAAAACGAGTCGTGGCAGTGACCGTTCGAAAGCATAGTTCGGAGCTGGTACGATGATCTGATCGGATGCTGCGTCGCATTGGCGATAGCAGGGCTCTTCATTGGAGCCATCGTCATTTATGGCGGGATCCACGCTTGTTAGCGGTCTTGTCGCGAGGGCAGGGGTCGCCTGCTGCGCCAAGGCTATAGATTGCCGGCGCGAAAGTGGCTATTTGCAAGCCTTGCTGCGATACCGAACGCGTCGCCGAACACATCACCGCAGACACCCGAGGCCTCTCAAAGTGAAAAAAGTCCAGCGCAGCTTTGCCGTCGAGTACAGATCGGGTCGGCGAAAACTCAATTCCAATCCGAACTCGATCTGGGGAGACATGGACCTCAAATCCGTGGCGCAGGATCTGCGGGACGAGGCAATGCCATTTATGTCTTCAACTCCTCAGACCAGAAGCAGCGAAATGCTTGTACCCGCAGAACAACAGGCGGCAGTGTTGTTGACACTGCCGAACGAGCAGGAGACAAATGCATCGGCTTTACAGGAGACCATAATGGCCGACGATATTGACACGATAAGCGATGCTGACACGCCGGCCGTAGCGGCGCCCGCGCCGAAGAAAGAGCGCAAACCTCGCGCCAAAAAGGCGGCGCTTGAGACGGCCTCAGCTGCAGTTTCGGCGCAACCGGCAGCGGCTTCGAATGCCGTAGCTGCAAAGCCGAAGAGAGGACGCAAGGCAAAGTCCGACGAAGGTGCGCCAAGCGCCAAACGTGCGCCTGTCAAACGTGCTCCGAAGGTTGTGCAGGTGGCGGCTACTCCTTCGACGGCGGTCG
This sequence comes from Neorhizobium sp. BETTINA12A, assembly GCF_023006485.1. NCBI lineage: Bacteria > Pseudomonadati > Pseudomonadota > Alphaproteobacteria > Hyphomicrobiales > Rhizobiaceae > Neorhizobium > Neorhizobium sp. BETTINA12A. Next base: position 38,609 of record NZ_JALBGW010000030.1, on the reverse strand, counting down.
TTGACGAGTTTGCGGATCTCCTGCAGCTGGAAGAGGAAAACCAGAGACTGCGCAAGCAGCTGGCCGAGAAGCTGCGTGCTGAAAATGCCGATCTGCGAAAGCGGCTCAACCTCGGTTGATCGACAGCCGTCGGTCAAGCGCCGGCCGCATTCTCATGTTTATCGAAATGAACATTTTGGCGGCGGTTCGTTCTGCCGCCAAGGCTTTTGGCCGCAGCCTGGCTGTGGGGTAGAATACGAGGTCGAATAAAATGGCGTCTCCATGGAAACTTCTTGCCCGGCTGGTGTCGCCGCGACGTCAGCAGAGGCAAGAACAGGGGCCGGCCGATGACGTGAAGCCGAACGTCTTGGCTATCGCCAAACCGACAGAAACCGCTGCTGAAAACGGATTGAACACAGCGGATCCTCCGATCAACGAAGAGCCGGTCGCTTACGGTCGATCGGAGGCGGTGTCGGCGGACCCGGATCATTCCAAAGAAACGGCAGGCGGTGTTCACGGCACGGCAGATATCGAAGGCGCCAAGCCCGTGGAGGCGGCTGATCCGGCCTTATCCGATAACGCCAACCCGGCCGCACGCGACGCACCGAAACCCTCGCAGACTGGCGAAGGTGCAACGCGAAAGCGCAAAAGCCGGGGCAAGACAGCGGCAGGGGGTGAAGCCGTTCCGCCAGCCTCTCCTGGCCTTCCCACCGTTTCTGGTGACGCAATCCGCCTTGATGAGGAGATCAGGCTGCTGCGCGACCAGCTGACGCGCAAGCTTCAGCTGCAGAATGCACAACTGAAGAGGATGCTGGAACGGTTCGACCGCTGAATATGTCACCGGATCCACCTTTCCGTACTAATTCCAATCCGACCGCCGTGCCAGTCTAAGCTTGTAAATCCAGACCGGGGAGATCTGTGTGTCCGCTAAACCAAGGCAATGTAAATTCTTCAATCGACCGGATCTCCAGCGTTTGTTGAATGGTTTTTCGCTTGCGATCATCCGATAGGAGCTACTTGGCGCCCTGCGATTGCAATTCATCCAGTATGCTGTAGCGGCCAACTAAGATCCCCAGTGGCAGTATCGTGAACGCTTGTGTTCCGTCCTGGACACGGACAAGGCGCTCAACGATTAGCGACCTCAGTCGGTCGTGGCGGAAGTTCGGCGGCATGGTACTGCCCTTGGCCGCGATCTCCTCAGCGAGGGTAGCAAGCCCGTTCACGAGCGTCTTGTTGCTCCGCCACCCTTCCTAAGCTGCAGTGCGGTATTCATTCTGGGCGGCCTCCCAGACTTCCCTCGCTGCATCCATGTTCACTGCAGCGATGCCCAGGCCGACGATTAGGTCGGGCCATCCCGAGTTCCAGACAAAGTTTATGACGAAGCCCGCCCCCATGATGGCAATGTTGGCGAGGGCATCATTGCGTGCGGAAAGGAAAGCCGCCTTTGTGAGACTGCCGCTCTCGTGACGGAACGCTGCCAGCATGAGGGCACAGGACAGGTTGATCGCGAGTGCTCCTGCACCGGTAATGGTCAAAAGGAAGGGCTGTGGAGGGGCTGGATCGACGAAGCTCTGGTAGGCGGCCAACAGCGTTGCAATGCCGGGAACCATTAGTGTCAGCGATAGCGCGATCCCAACGCGAGCCCGGTTCTTGAGCGACCATCCAAGCGCGAGTAGGATCAGCAGGTTGACTGAAGCATCTTCAAGGAAATCAACGCTGTCCGCAAACAGCGACACGGAGCCGATTTTGAGCGCTACAGCGAACTCGATCCCGAAGTATCCCAGATTCAAGAGCGCCACAAGGGCGGCGATCTTGCGTAGTGGAGTGTCGAGGTATCGGTTCAGCACTGGCCTGGCTCCGCAGCAATTGACTTGTAACTTTATCCCGCAACCATTGAGCCCGCGATACCGTGGACATCGCCTCTAGAATCCTTGATTGTCCCCGCTCATGTCATGAGTGAGGATCTGCTCGAGTTGGGTTTGGGTGAGGCCGCGGCTTCGCCTGATATTCGCAGCCAAGCCGAGCGCCTTCTGTCCGATTTCGCTGTCAAGCGTCTTCTCGTTCTTCCGGCACCAGTTTTCAACAGCTCCCATCACGTCCTCCAGTTGATCGTCGGTCAGGTTGAGAAGCGATTGCACGAGCATCGTTTGCTGCCAATCAGAGGAAATCGCATCACGTAAACGAGGATTCAGGTGACGCCTGGCGGATGGCTCTGCTCTGCAGCAATTCGCCCTGCCGTTCGAGGATCGGATAGGCGGTCGCTGCCACAAGATGTGAGTTGATCTGCTTGAAGTCGCGGAGCAGGTCGAGGTGGAGCGAGCTTGTTTCGGTGGTATCTAGATCGCCCGTTCGCATGCGCCTGAAATGGTCGCTCATCCCTTCGCGTTCCGCCTTGCGGAAGACGATCTTTTCATCCGCAAGCATTCTGGCCACACGTTCGTCCTGAGACATAAACAATGCGGAGGCGGTCCTGAGATTTGTGGAGAGGCGGTCAATCAGATCTGACAGTTCGCGCTGCCCCTCTTTCGAAAACTTAAGGCCGCGGCGCAGCCTTTTGGCCAAATGGGGAAGGACGTTCTGGTCAAGCACATCGCCCGCGTTTTCGAGGCCGGTAGAAAAAATCAAAATTTCATCGAGCCGATGTTGATCGGACTCACTGAGTTCATCTCGATCAATCGAGGTTAGATATTGTTTCACTGCCCTGTTAAGTCGGTCCAGGATCGTGTCCATCTTTCGCAAGGAAGAAAGTGCACGTCGATCGTTGCTTGTCAGAGCTGCTTTCGTTCCCGCCAACATGTCGCCGAGTATGTCCACAAGCCGCAGCACTTCTCTAGCGGCAGCTTGCAACGCGACGACCGGCGTCTCTTTGGCAGATGCGTCGAGATAACGGGGACGGCCAGGATCGGTCGCGTCGATCTTCTGCGGCAATAGTCTGACCAAAAGGTTGGCGAAAGGCGTAAGGAATGGCATGACTGCGACGGCGACGATGAGATTGAATGCAGTATGAAAATTCGCGACTATCCGAGCGCCGTCGGTATCGATTGCCGTCATCCAACTGACGACAGGTGAGAGTGCTGCGAAGACGATACCAATCCCTGCAAGACGCGTTGCGAGGTTTCCCAAAGGCAGCCGTTTGGCGGAATAATCACCCGTGGTATTGCCTTCCACAACCGGATTTATCGCTGTGCCGAGATTGGCCCCGAGAGTGAGTGCGAAGGCCTGATAAGGATCGATCAATCCTTTGCTGCATAAAGACATGACGAGCAAGACTACGGCAACGCTCGAATGTGCTGCCCAGGTCAGAATGGCGGCGAGTATCACGCTTGATGCGGGCGTCTTGGAAATTGCCGAAAGCACGGCTTCGAAAGCCGGCGTGTCCGCGTATTCAGTCAGCACCGCAAGCAATTGGTGTAGCGCAAGCAGCATAAAGCCGAGACCGACAAAAACACGCCCCAGGTCGTGGATTTGCGGGTTTTGACCACGGCGAAACATCAGCGCACCCAGGAGAATGAGCGCGGGCGACATAGCGGCGACGTCGAAGGACAGGGCCTGAACGATCAAGGTCGTTCCAACGTTCGCGCCAAGCATAACAGCGAGCGCCGGCACGAGATCGACTAGCCCGCCAGCAGCAAAGCCCGATGCCATCAAGCCTGTGGCCGTGCTGCTTTGCAAGATCGCGGTCACACCCAGTCCGGCCAGAAATGCTTTGAAGCGGTTGCTCAGGGCATGACCCAAGAACGACCTCAGGCTGGGACCAAAGGCTCGCTGGATCCCGGTCTGGACCATTCTCGTGCCCCAGAGAAGAAGGGCGATGTGTCCTGCAAGTGCGAGGATGGCGATGATGAAGGTCATTTTGGAGGCACCGGCCACGAATTTCCCTCGATATCCAGAATCCACGTAGCCGCATGCCTGGCGGCCTCAATGAGCACCGGCTTCGGCGCCTTGTACCACTCTTTTTCGGGAAGCCTTCGCTGTGTCCGGACAAACGCGATGGCACTTTCGAGCGTGGGGAATTCCTGCGGCAAAGTCGCGTGCAGGAAAAGCGAGACGACGACGACGGAGCGGGATCTCCCCCCTCGGCAATTGATAAGCACGCCGCCTTGTTCGCGGCGCGGATAGGATGGCTTTTCGGGCAAAACTTGCTCGAGCGCCGCTTTCAGAATGTAATAGGCGGCGAGCATCTGTGTGTCGGGATTTCCGCTGCCGTCAATGAGGCCGATTTTGTAGTAACGGATTTCCCCCGGCCCGTAGACACTACCCTCATGGTCCGCAACCAGTGTCGCTGGCTGCACGTAGTTGAAGTCAAGATTGACTGCGCAGTTGACGACAGTGGTGATGCCGTGCTCGCGCAGCATGGGTAGATCGCTCGCACCTTCCTTGCCGGAGATGTAGAGGTCCACACCATAGGCCGGATGCTTTTCATAGATGAGGCTCAGCTTTTCGAGCGATTGCGCTTCATCTTTTTCGGCAATGAATTCGTTCTTTGTGCTCAACATGTCCGTCACGCCGCCCCGTTGCTCCCCGAAACCTTGCCGTTGCGAGCGTTAGAGATTTCCCGCGCGATCCGATTGAGGGTGGGGTAGTCTCCTCCATTGCCGGTAGCGACATAACCTGGGCACATGAAGTCAGCGCTGCCTGGCGGCACCTTTCCTAACGTCATGGGCTCGTAACGACCACCCGCGTTCTTCAGGATCAGGATTGCGGCCGCCACATCCCAGGCGTTGACGCCGAAACCTGCCGCCGCGTCGATAAAACCGGCCGCCACATGTGCGATGCTAAGTGCCGCGCTACCCGGCCGGCGCACGGTTGAGAATGTGTCAACGAGATCGCCAAGATGGGCCAGAGCAATGTCTCGTCCGTCGAGATGAAAATCGCGCGACACGGGATAGCCGGTGATCAGCGTCGCACGCCGCTCGTCGTCTGCGGCTTTTGATTGTATGAGCCGGCCGTTCAGGTAGGAATGCTCGAGATCGGCTGAGAACAGTGCGTTCGCAACCGGATCGAACACCACTCCGGCCATGAGGGTGCCATCCCGAACCGCCGCAATAGATACGCACCAGAAAGCAAAACCGCTGGCGAAGTTCGCCGTGCCATCGATGGGATCGACATACCATTGGATGTCGCCATCGCCGATCTGTCCGCCTTCTTCCCCAAGGATGGCCGAATTTGGCTCGTTGTCGAGAATGATGTTGCGGATGGTAGTTTCAGCGTTCTTGTCGTGCACGGTGACGACATCGTGCAGGTCGCGTTTGTAGCCTATCTCCATATCCGATCTGAAAGCAGCCATGAGCGGCGCCTGCACCGCGCTGGCAGCCATCATCGCCACAGCCATGAGGCGCTTTGCCTCCGCCACGCGCTGTTCTCGAGTTTCTGGAAAATCGTCCGAAGCTTTCTGCAAACTGGTCATGTCATCTTTCCATCATCAAGGTCCCGACACGCGGACAGGGTCGACCGCGTGCCGGCATGGGTCATTTGCTGTAGTTCAAGCGCCAGAAGTCCTGCCATTCCTCACGGCGTTCGAAATCCGTCAAGCCGGTCGATGCTTCATAGGCAAAGAGACGGTTGGAGACAGCCGCCAATCCCGACGGCTCGTTGGCAAGCATTTTTACATCGATATTGGTAGGCAGCTTGCCATCCTTCATCTGTGGGGCGATGCCCTCTTCCGTCAGAGCGTAACGAATGAAGAGCTTCGCCATATTGGGGCTCTTCGTCTTGGAGGCGATCAGACCGAGTTTGGTATAGGTCCAACCCACCCAAGGCTGCAGATCCTTGCAAAGACCGAGCTTGTAGCCTTTGTCCTTGTTGTCCCTGAACTTGGCGGAACTCAGGAGCCCGAAGAATGGTGTCCTCTGCCCCGGCGCACCGATCGCTTCCGAAGCAGGATCGTCACCATCGACCAGCAATGGCGCATTTGCCGCGACCGCCTTGATCCAGGCTGCGGATGCGCTTTTTTCCTTGGTCTCGAACGGCTTACCATAAAGCATCTTATAGGCGTCTGAGACCTTGCCGTCGGCATGCTTCTCCATCTGGCTGAACCAGTCCGTGTAGGTGCTCTTGGTCAGCGGATCGACAAGCACGACCTTGCCCTTCCATTTCGGACCAGTAATCTCCCAGATGTTTTCGACCGGGCATTTATCATAGACCTCCGTATTGTAAGCCCAGACGTTGGCATTGGTGGAGATCGCCAGCGGATTCTGGAACTCCGTGGGAATCTTCGCCTTCATGTCATCCGGCAGGTAGCTCTGCGCGAAGCCCTGCGGCAGCAACTGCGCGAGCGCTGCCGGAGTGTCGGTGATTAGCGCGACGTCGCCCTGAACATTGCCGGCCTGGCTTTCGCGGATGATCATTTCGAGCTGGTTGTTTGCCGAAACTTTCACCCCAGTCGCCTTGAGCCCGTATTTTTTGGTAAAGCCTTCCGCCATTTCGACAATCTTGCCGGTGCTGTCATAGACGTTGATCGGCTTTTCCGTCTTCGCGGCTTCGATCAACGCGTTGAGATCGTCTGCAGCGCGTGCGTGCGGAACACCGAGCCCCACTGCAAGAGCAAAGACCGAAATTTTCATGCGTTTTTTTGCAATCACTTCGTTCACCTTCCCCTCCCAAGGAATGGCGCGAACAGGGGTTCGCGCTTGTTCATTTCCTGTAGTTGACGCGCCAGAGGTCCTGCCAGCTTTCGCGCCTGTCGAGATCGTCGTCTGACGTTGTGGATTCGAAAGTCATCAGCCGGCCGAGATATGCCGAGACCCCTGACGGCTCATCCGCAGACAGGCTGATCTTGGAATTGCCGGAGAGCTTTCCGTCCACTGTCTGTGGCGCGACGCCTTCCTCCGTCATCAGATAGCGGATGAACAGCTTGGCTGCGTTGGGGCTCTTCGTCTTTGCAGCAATCAGGCCGAAGCCCGGATAAAGAAAACCTGCAAACGGCTTGATATCGGTACACATACCGAGCTTGAGACCGCTCGTGATATTGTCACGGTATTTGGCCGTGGAGGTGATAACGAAGAAGGGGTTCGGCTGATTGGGCGCACCAGCGGCATTGGCAACCGTGGCGGAGTCCGACAGCAAAGGGCCGTTCTTGGCAAAGGCTTTTACCCAGGTAGCGGTTGCGCTTTCCTTGCCTGTATCGAGCTTCTTGCCGTAGCGGAGTTCATAGGCACGCGCCATGTCTCCGTCATGATGCTTTTCCATCTGGTTGAACCAGTCGGCATAGAGCGGCTTGTCGAACAGGTCGAGCATGGCAACCTTGCTCTTCCACTCCGGTTCGGTCAATTGCCAGACGTTGTCGATGGGGCATTTGGCATATCTCTGGGTGTTGTAGGTCCAGACATGCGGGTCAGAGACGACCACGAGCGGGTTGCGGTATTTTTCCGGGATGTCGGCGGCAATATCGGGCGGCGTCCAGCTTGTGGCGATGCCCTCCGGCAAGAGCTGCCCCATGGCCGAGGCGACATCGGTCGCGACGCTGATGTCGCCAACGACGTTCCCCGCCTGATGCTCGCGGATCATAAGTTCGATCTGCGTGGCCTCATTGACCTTCTTGCCGGTCGCCTTCACTCCATATTTCTCGGAAAATGCCTTCGCCGTCTCGACGATCTTTCCGGTTACGGCATAGACCGTGATGGGCTGTTCCTTGCGTGCCGCCTCAATGAGGGTATCGAGATTGAATCTATCGTCTTGCGCCGCCGCGATGCCGGCAGGCAGCAAGGCAGCCAATGCCCAACCCGCCACACCGGGAGTCCTATGCTTTCTCCACGTCTTCATTTGTCCCTCCCGTTACTTTCGATAGTTCAAGCGCCAGAAATCCTGCCATGCGTCCCGTTCATCCCAGTCGTTAAGGCTTGTCGCCATCTGGTAAGGAAGAACCTGGCTAAGCAGGGCACCGACCCCTGACGGTTCGCCCGCAGGCAGGGAGACGTCACGGTTGGTGGATATCTTACCGTCTTCTGCCTGGGGTGCGATGCCTTCGGCAGTCATGATGTAGTGGATGAACAGCCTTGCGGCATTAGGGCTCTTGGTGCCCTTGGCGATCAGGCCGATCCCTGGATACATCCATCCCAGCCACGGCTTCAGATCCTTGCAAAGACCGAGCTTCATGCCCTTGTCCTTGTTGTCACGAAACTTCGCCGAACTGATCATTCCCATGAAAGGCTGGGTCTGTCCCGGTGCGGCGACGGCATCGGCCGCGCCGGCGTCGGCGTCGGTGAGAAGCGGACTGTTGGCGGCGAGTGCTTTGACCCATGCAGCGGTGGCACTGCTTTCGTCCGGAGCCAGATCTTTGCCGTAAAGCTCCTTGTAGGCAGCGGCGATCTTATCGTCGCCGTGCTTCGACATCTGGTTAAACCAATCGATGTAGGATGACTTTCCCAGCGGATCCTGCATCGCCACTTTGCCCTTCCACTTGGGCTCGGTAAGCTGCCAAATGTTGGTCACGGGGCACTTGTCAAAAAGAGCGGTGTTGTAAGCCCAGACGTTGGCGCTCGTGACGACTGTCAGAGGGGCCTGATATTCCGCCGGGATTTTGGAAGCCATGTCCGGCGGCAGCCAGCTTTCCGCGAAACCCTGCGGCAGAAGTTGAGCCATGGCCGCTGGAGCGTCGCTTACGATCGAGACGTCGCCCTGAACGTTCTTCGCCTGGGCCTCACGGATCATCATTTCTAGCTGGGCCGCTGCCTTGACCTTCGCTCCCTCTGCGCGAAGCCCGTATTTGGCCGAAAAGGCTTTCGCCATGTCTACGATCTTGCCGGTGCTGTCGTAGACAGTGATCGGGGCCTCCTTTTTGGCCGCTTCGACCAGGGCCTGCAGATCAAAGGCGTCTGCTGCGATCGATCCTCCAGCCGTTCCAGTCAGAAATGCCGCCGAGAGAAGCATCGCCTGCGCCCTTCGGTAAAATGTGTTGTTCATGCGAGAAATCATCGACCTTTCCTCCCTTGAGTCGTCGTTTTCCTTGCAGTGATTCAGTTAATGGCTGCGTCTCTAAGGAGGCTGTCCGCTTCGGCGATCCTCCTGCCGGCCTTGTCAAAAACGTGCAGCGCGCCCGTTTCCGCATAGAAATGTGTTTTTGTGCCAAGCTCTACCCGAGGCAGTACCGACGTCGTCAGAAAGAGCGTGTTGTTGTCGCTTCTGAGCTCGAGGATCCAGCTTCCGCCTGTCGGCAGCACGCCCGTCACGATCATCTCGCCGCTGAAACTGCCGGACGGGATCTGCACCTTGTCGGCAGTATAGCCGATTGCCTCTGGGCGGAGACCGATCGCACCGATTCCCTTCAGCGACGGATGTCGCGCGGAGAGGAATACGGCCGCCTCCCGGGCGACGTCGGTCATGTCGGCGGTGTCCAGATCGAGGATGTTGATCGGGGGACTGCCGACAAATTCCGCAACGAAACGATTGGCCGGGCGATCGTAGATCTCGTTCGGAGTGCCCATCTGCTGAAGAGTGCCATTGTTCATGACGGCGATCGTGGTCGCGAGCGTCATTGCCTCCCATTGATCATGGGTGACGAAGACGATCGTCGTCTTGAATTCCTTGTGAATACGTTTGAGCTCCGCGCGCATTTCAAGGCGCAAGCGGGCATCAAGGTTGGAAAGCGGCTCGTCGAGCAAGAGAACACCGGGATTGACCGCGAGCATCCGGGCGAGAGCCACGCGCTGCTGCTGGCCCCCCGAAAGCTGGGACGGATAGCGGTCCCGATATTTGGCGATGTCGAGCGCCTGCATGACCTGTTCAACCCGCGCTTCGCGCTCGGCCTTCGGCAGCTTGCGCAGACGCAGGCCGAAATCCGTATTGCGTTCGATCGTCATGTGCGGCCAGAGGGCATAGCTCTGGAAGACGAGGCCCATTTCACGCTTTTCCGGCGGTACGAAGACACCCTCCTGAACTGAGTCCACAACCCTCTCGCCGATCCTGATTTCGCCACCGGATAGGTTCTCCAATCCGGCGATCATCCGCAGCGTCGTTGTCTTGCCGCAGCCCGATGGTCCCAGAAGGCACATGAACTCGCCATCGCCGATTTCGAGATCCAGATCGGAGACTGCATTGGCTGAATTGACGCCGTAATTTTTCTGTGCGCCGTTGAGATTGATAGTCGGCATCAGCTTCCGAGTCCTTCTGCGAGATTGGTTTTGGTGAGTTTTTGGGCCGCCAGCGTTCCGAGATAGGCGATCGTCGCGATCATGAGCACGACAGCATTGGCCGCCTGCGTGTAGTGGTAGTCGACGAGGCGCAGCGAATAGGTCGTCAAAACGTCGGTGCTTGGCACGGCGAGGATAACGAACAGGCTCAACCCCTTGATGCCGGAGATGAACGGCAGCAGAACGCCGGTGACGAGCGACCCCTTCTGGATCGGGATGACAATCAAAATCATGCGGCGGAGCCACCCTGCGCCAGCAATCTGCGCAGCCTCTTCAGGCTCCTTGCCAAGCTGAGTCATGGCGGAGATGCCCGCACGGGAGGCGTAAGGCATCTGGTCGGCGATCAGCGCCAGCACCAGGATGGTCACCGTGCCGTAGAGAGCCGGCATGGGACCGCGCGGGACGGCAAATAGCGACAGATAAGCAGCAGCAAATGCGATGCCGGGAACAAGATAGGGCAAAAAGGTGACCTGCCGCAGATATATCGACAACGCGCGGACCGGCGTGCGGATGACGACATATCCCACCAGCAGACCGAGAATACCGGAGGTGAGCGATGCAAGACCGACGATCGTCAGGGTGTTCTTGGCGGCAGACCAGAGGTCCGGGCTCAGGAGCACGCCTGTCTGCAGCGCGACGGTATTGAGGTTGGTGCCAATCCAGTAGTCGAGTGTGAAATTGTCGAGCGTGAAGCGCGCCGGCATCTTCATGACCGTCGACAGAAACAGGGTCACGAGCGGCAAGCCGACACTCAGAACAAAAATAGCCGCCGCGAATACCGTCGCAGGAAGTCGCATCTTGCCAAGGCGGTTCTGCCGGTTCATCGACCCCTTGGAGCCGACTGTGACGAAGCGGCGCGCTTCCCGCACAAGCCGCGCATCGATTATCAACGTTATGATGCCGATGATCATGATCGATGCGGCGACGACGCCAGCGACACCCGTCTGACGGGAGGCAATGCTGCGGAACAGCGATGTGGAAAGGACTTCGAATTTTACCGGCAGGCCGAGTACGTAAGGCACACCGAATTCGCCGAGGCATTTTGCAAAAATCAGAACCATCGACGAGAGGAGTGCCGGGCGCATCAGCGGCAGGATGATCTTGAGAGCGACCTGATATCGCCGGGCGCCCAGAATTCGAGCGGAGTCCTCGAGCTGCGAATCGAAGCGACGAAGAGCCGAGCCAAATAGCAGAAGGACGAACGGCGTATAGTGGAGGGCCAGGATAATGGTGATCGGGAAGCGGCCATAAGCGACCCAATCCGGCGGCGTGAAGCCCGTGGCCTCGAACCATCCCGGCTGGCCGCCGACGGTACGGTTCTTGAAAAGGGTCGTCCAAGCAAGCGCAAACGTCCACGCAGGCAGCATGTAGGGAACGATCAGGGCGGTTGCGAACCAGCGTCGGCCAAACATATCCGTCCGGCTGATCAGCCAGGCGAGAATCCCGCCAATGACGAGAGACAGCAATATGGCGCCGACCGCCACCGTCAATGTATTGAACAACGGCCGCCAGAAGAGATCCACCGAAACAGGCGACATGAAGACGCGGTCGAGATAATAGCTCGTTAGATCACCGATATCCTTGCCGAGCCGCCGTTCATGCCCGAACTGTACGCGAACGGCGTCGAGTACGATCGAGACGATCGGTACGGCGATAAGGTAGGTGAATAGAAGTGCGGTCAGCACGCCGATCAGCGTTGTGGGTTCGCGTGATGCGACCTTCGCCCGGTAACGCCACCCCTGCCAGGCGGTAGGCTGGCGCGTGCCGCCACTGGCGGGCGACGCCTTCGTTGCTTCACTGAATAAGGCCATTCTCTTCCCCTTTGGAATTCGGAATGCGACGATCGGGTAGCGAGCGGCGACATTGCGTGCAGGGAAGTGGCGCGAGACTGTCGTCCGATATACCGGGCAGGACCGGCATCTGCAGGACAGAAGTCGCGTTGATCTATACCAATCCTCCCTGCTCGCATCCATCGTCGGCATCGCTGCCCACCTGGATATCGATCTTCGCAAACTCCCCAAGCGAAGGCCGACCATCGCGAACCCGCGCAGAACAAAAATTCTATTTAAGTCCCGCCCATGGAATGCATAATCTGCTCGCGTGGAATTTTTGTCAATAAAAAAATGCACACGTGATCATCGAGTTAAGCCACTGGTTCTTATTGATTTATTTTAATGTCTGACAAGATTTTTGTACGCCTCCGTCCTGACGCAGACAAATTTGCTGCGATGGGCTTTCGTATGGCGAGTGCCGATAAGTAGGCTTGTTGTGAGCGCTTGCAGACATCTTGATTTCCGGACACTTATGTAAGCGCCGCCACGCAGGTGGCGCAGGATGAACGAAACCGGAAGTTCGGCGACAGGAGGGTGTATGGCGCGAGCGTTCGTGACGGCTGAAGAAGTGGCAAGGCGGGCCGGGGTCTCCCGTTCCGCAGTCTCGCGGACGTTCACCGAAGGCGGAAGTGTTTCGCCCGCGGTCAAGCGCAAGGTCCTTAAGGCAGCTCGGGAACTCGGTTATCGGGTGAACCGGTTGGCGCAGGGCCTGAACAATGACCGGTCGAACTTGATCGGCGTCGTCGGTGCCAATCTATCTTCGCCCTTTATCGCGAAACAGCTGGATCTCCTGAGCATCGCGCTTTTGCGAAAGGGCATGCAATGTCTTCTTCTCAATGCAGCCGATGCCCGCAGGGACATTGCGCCGCTGATCGAGCTTCTGTTCGAATTTCGGGCCAGGGCAATTGTCGTTCTCTCCGGCGAGCCACCCTCAACCATCATTGATCAATGCACGGCAAACGGCGTCAGGCTCGTTCTTATCAACCAGATGCTCGAACGCACTGACACGAGCCTGGTGCTGACGGATGATTCTCGCGGCGCGGATCTCGCGGCGCAACGCCTGCTGCAGGCGAAATGTACGAAAGTCGCGCTGGTGACAAGCGGTAGCAACACGCCCGCTCAGGTCCGCCGCGCGACGGCATTCAGCCAGCGGATGAAAGCCTCAGGCGCCGAGGTCATCCCGTGGTCGGAAGGACCGACGAGCTATGACAGCGGTTACCGGGCCGGCTGCGCGCTTCTCGAAGATCGCTCGATTAATGGCGCATTCTGCGTAACTGATCTTCTGGCGCTCGGATTTATGGACGCGGCCCGCAAGGAAGCGGGACGCAAGGTGCCCGAGGACCTGTCAGTCATCGGTTTCGATGACATTCCACAGGCCGCATGGAAGAGCTATGAATTGACGACTGTGGCGCAATCGTTCTCGGTCCTTACCGAGAGCGTGGTTGCGGCGCTCGAATCCGACGATCAGGAAACACGTCTTCAGGTCGTGCCGGTCGCAATGGTTGAGCGCAAGACAGTGCGGTAATGCCTGGCGATTGGCACCATTCGGTCATGCTGCAGAGCGGATTCAGGTTAACACGTCGTCTCGAATTCCTGCTTCAGAGAAATCTCGAAAGACTTGGCACCGCGCTCGGCACGATCCAGAAAATCGGCAAATGCACCGAGGAAAATAGCCAGAAATGTTTCGACCGTTCCGTCGCTGCCTTGAGCGGGGTCACGACCATAGGATTGCGCCAGCTTACGGTAAACATCACGCCTTTGCGCCGTGACGTCGCCCAAGGCCAGCACGGCCGCCTGCCTCAGGCAATACCAATCGACGATCGCGTCGATTATGCCGATTGCTGCCAGACCGTCATCCGCAGGCGCTTTGCCATCAATGATCCGGCAAACCTCTAGCAGATTCAGGTCCGATACCGCGTCGACGACATCCTCCGGCCATTCCTTGGGAAAGTAACGGTGATGGATGAGGGCCTCCTTATGTGCCCGTAAGTAGGCGCCGTAGTTCTTCGTGTCGAAAGCCGCATCCTGTGATGTGCCCGATCGATTGCTTTCCTGCCGATATGCGGCGAAGATGTTTTGATCAAGCGTCAGGCCAGAGAGTTCCACGGTTTCGACTTCGATGCTGTCGGGGCTGAGCCGCGCAACCTTGAAAGCGGCCGGATAGGCGACTATCGAGGGAACGGCAATGTTGACGATCTCACGCTCGCCGCGGCTCCGGCGGGTAATGCCCTCGACATGCAGGTGTCCGCTGAAATGCACGACCAGTCCAGCGTCCAGAAGTCCGTCGGCTACGGCGGCGCGCGGTGTTCTGCGAGCCACGTTTGTTTCTCCGAAAAGCACCCGTTCCGCGGCGGTCGCACCATCGAACGGATCGAGCGCAGGATAATGTGAAAACGCAAGGAGCGTCTTGCCCAGGGCTTTTGCTCGCGAAGAGACGTCAGCGATCCAATCGATGATGAAAGGCTTGCAGCGCAGAAGCGCGTTCCACCCCGCTGCGGTACTATCGACGAAGGCCGCTTCTTCCCCTGCAACGTAGGATCCGTCACGCGGCTCGAAAACGTTTGCGTCTATCATCAAAAGCCAGAGTCCGTCCTCCGGCTCGACGAGATAGGAGGCATCCATGAGGTGATAATGGTTGCGGCCATCAGGCGAAACGGCATCGTATCGCCGAGCCTCGATCGCATCGGACGCGCCGAAGGGCGTTTCCCAATGCAGATAATGCAGTTGGCGAAAGTAGCCGAACTCAGCCATCGCGTCCAGCCCAGCGGGATAACCTTCGCAAAACATGCCAGCGCTGAAAATGGTGCCAGGTGCCATATTTTGGCTATCACTGGTCACCTGCACGGCGTCGGCATTTTGCCCGACAAATTCCTTGGTGTGATGGCGGCCGGCGGGGCCGAAAATATCATGATTGCCGGGTAGGGCGTAGAAGTTCGTCCCGTTTTCGCGAACATGCCTGGTCAAGATCTTTCGAAGGCTTGCGAGCGTTTCACGCTGGCCATCGTCCGAATAGTCTCCGAGCAATACGACATGTCTTATCTCGCGCCGTTTCACCTCATCCAATGCGGCGAAGAGGGCCTGCGTACTTTCATTGAATACGCGCGTGGACTGGCGTGTGTCGACCCAGGTGCGAAGAGCCATCCGATCGCCTTCGATCGTGATGCCGGGAAAATCAAACCCGGCTTTGACATCATGAAAGTGTGCATCGGCGATGATGGCGATGGAAGGCAATTTAGGCATTGGAGATCGCATTGTCCGATGGAGCCGTCGTGATCAGGTCAATCCATTTCGATGCAAGACGAGCAGCCTCGTAAAGCATAGGCTTTGGCGTTTCGAACCACTCGTCGGGACGCAGTTGGCGATACTCACGAATATGGGCAACCGCCGCGTCCAATGTCGGATAAAGGTGCGGCTGCTGTTTGTGAAGGAACAGTGCCACAAGCGAAACAGAGCGACTGCGACCGCTGCGGCAATTGACGAGAATATTGCCGCCGTCGGGAAACGGATAGGTGTGCCGCTTCGGCATGCTCTGGCGCAGGGCGCCGTCGAGAATATAATAGGCGCCCAGCATCATCGTGTCCGGGCTGCCCTGGCCATCAATCAGTCCGAGCTTGTAGTAGCGGATACCTGCGTAGCCGCTCCCGTAAATCTCGTCGGATGCGGGCTCGTCCGGTGCCGTGACAAGATTGATGTCGAGATTGACGGCGCAGTTGACGACGACCGTGATGCCATGGCGGTTCAGCAATTCGCGATTGCTGGCGCCTTCCCTGCCGCCGATGTAAAGATCGGCGCCGTGTGGCCCGAGACCACGGCCGATTAGGCTGATATCCGGGCGAGTATAGATTGGGGCATCCATATCGTTTCCTTTCCGCCGGCAGCTTCAAGCCTCCCGACGCTTTATTGTTATCCTCTGGCGCGATGCAGGTCAGTGGTGAGGAGATGCGGCGCGGCGAGCGGAATTCGGCTTGCCTGGCTTACGCCAACGGCAATAGCCCTGGTCGAGGCGAGTACCGGACCGCCCTCGGCGAGAGTGCCAATTTCCATGAACGGGCAAACGGCGCCGCCGGCTTCTTCAACCAGCAAAAGCCCGGCAGCACAGTCCCAGGAGTTCATGTGCAACTCGACATAGGCATCGGAACGTCCATCGGCCACATAGGCGAGTGCCATAGCGCCGGATCCGGTTCGCCGGACGTTCGTGCCAAGTGCGAGAAGTTCGCCAATGGTCCGGATGTAGATTTCGTTCGGCACGCGGCCGGACCAACCCAATTCGACCGAAGCCGAATCGAAGCTTCTGGTGGCCGAAACGCTGATTTGCTTCTCATTCAGCGTCGCGCCGGCGCCACGGCAAGCGAAATAGAGCTCGTCTTGGGCCGGATTGTAGATCGCACCGATTTTCCAGTCGTAGTTCTCCACATAGGCAATCGAAATGCAAAAATGCGGAATGCCTCTGGCAAAATTGGCAGTACCGTCGATCGGGTCGACGACCCAAAGCCGATCGGTAACCTTCCCGCCTCCTTCTTCTCCGAGAAAGCCATCCACCGGAAAATGCTCGGAAATCGTGCTCCGGATCAGTGCTTCGGAGGCCGCATCCGTTTCGGTAAGAAAGTCCTGCGGACCCTTCATGGAAGTGGCGCGCCCGGTATTATCCTGAAAGCCCTTCAACACGAGCGCGCCGGCAGCCTTGATCACGTCCTTGCACAACAAGGCGCGACCCGACAGATCATTTGAATAGGAGGATTTGGCTGGCAATTGGGTTGTCCACTTGGTGCACACGTGTGCATTTACACGCAAGGTTAGAATTACCGTCACTCGTGAGCGGACGGAGGCCGGAAAATGATTTCATCGGCCTCGAGCGTTTTGCCGAGGCCGACATTGAGCGGACTATCCGCCGATTACGATGGTCTTGCTTTCCTTGACTGCGCGCAATGCCGCGTCGGCAAGCGCCAGTGCAATCAAGCCGTCCTCAGCCGAAGGCGAGGGCCCCGAGCCGCTTTCGAGGCTGTCGATGAAGGCGGAGATCTCCGCCGCATAAGCCTCGGTATAACGGGTCATGAAGAAATCATGCAGCGGCGGGCGGATATAGCCGTCCTTGTTGGCGACCTCAATCGAGACCGGCCGCTGGTTTTCGGCGGCCACGGACCCGAGCGATCCGTGCACCTCAATGCGCTGGTCATAACCGTAGCTCGCCCGGCGGGAGTTGGAGATGATGGCCTGCCTGCCGCTTTTCGTGGTCAGGATGAGGCTTGCGCTGTCATAATCGCCGAGCTCGCCGATTTTTGGGTCGACCAGGACGGCGCCGGACGCCATGACGCTGTGGATTTCCTCACCGAGCAGGAAACGCGCCATGTCGAAGTCGTGGATCGTCATGTCGCGGAAAATGCCACCTGAAACCTTGATATATTCGGCCGGCGGCGGGCCTGGATCGCGGCTGGTGATAGTCACCATTTCCACCTTGCCGATCCTGCCGTCGTCGATCGCCTTACGAACTGCAAGGAAATGTGGGTCGAAGCGGCGGTTGAAGCCGAGCATCACCTTGGCGCCGGTCTTGCGCACCGTTTCCAGGCAGGCTTTGGCGCGGTCCACGTCGAGATCGATCGGCTTTTCGCAGAAAATCGCCTTGCCAGCCTTGGCGAAACGCTCGATCAGGTCGGCATGAGTATTGGTCGGCGTGCAGATAATGACCGCGTCGATATCCTTGTCCGTCTCGACGGCTTCGATCGTGCTAACGGCGCAGCCGGCGCTATCGGCGATCGCCTTTGCCGCATCCGCCATGGCGTCGACGACCGCGACTAGGTTCGCACGCTTGTCTTGCGTGATGGCACGCGCATGCACTTTGCCGATACGGCCTGCGCCGACAAGCGCCAGTTTCGTGACCATGATGTCCTCCCATTGTAGCTCGACGGATCCCATCGCAAGCGTCCGGCCCCAGTCATTTCGGCCTTTTCCTTGGTCGCTGCGAAGATCATTATCGCTTGTCCAAAGCAGATTTGGAACATATATTCTATTTTGCTAGATCGTCATTGTGTTTATGTCAAGCGGGATCAAGGAGGAAAGCGTGGCGAATTTCTCACCACCGGCCAATGTAAAGGCTTTCGAGGAGCGGCTTCTCGAGGTTTCGGAAAACCTGCCGAAACGCTTACGCCAATGTGCCGACTACGTCGCGGCAAACAAGGATAGGATCGCCGTCTCAACCGTTGCCGAAATGGCCGAAGGTGCAGGGGTGCAGCCTTCAGCTTTCATGCGCTTTTGCCAAATTTTAGGGTTCTCCGGCTTTTCCGAAATGCAGCGGCTGTTTCGCGAAACCTATGTGGGTGGGTGGCCGGACTATTCCACCCGGCTACTGCATCTGAGGGAAAAACCAGAAGGAAGCCCGTCCGCTCTGCTGGGCGAATTTGTCGAGGCCGGCAGGGCATCGATTGAAAGTCTGCTGAGCACGGTGGACCCGGTCGCTCTCAACGAAGGCGCCAATCTGCTTGTGGCTGCGGGAATGATCCATATCATTGGTCTCGGACGTTCGTTCTCGGTGGCGACATACGTTGCCTATCTCTTTGAGAAAATGGAAGTTCCTGCGGTTCTGCATACTTCGCTAGGTAAACTGGACAATCGGCATGCGATTCGAGAAGGCGATGCGCTGTTGGCGTTCACCTTTGCGCCTTATTCGGCGCCGACACTTGAACTTGTCGAAGACGTGGCTGCACGCAAGATTCCAATTGTAGCCGTAACTGACTCTGCGATTGGCCCGCTTGCGAAATTTCGCCCAACGACGCTTCTGGTTTCCGAGATTGATTTTGGGGCTTTCCGATCGCCCGCCGCAACGCTCTGTCTGGCAACTGCGCTCGCCGTCATCGTCGGTACGGCAAAATCGCAGAGGGCTTGAATTTTTATGTTGTGCTCTCTTAAAATGGAATTTATGATC
Organism: Neorhizobium sp. BETTINA12A; assembly: GCF_023006485.1. Lineage (NCBI taxonomy): Bacteria > Pseudomonadati > Pseudomonadota > Alphaproteobacteria > Hyphomicrobiales > Rhizobiaceae > Neorhizobium > Neorhizobium sp. BETTINA12A. The sequence goes on along the minus strand of NZ_JALBGW010000030.1, from coordinate 19,755 downwards.
CATTTTAAGTCTCGATAAAATGCCGCGGAGGGTGGCGCTATCTTGAGAGGGAGGAAATCTTGGCGTCACTGGATCTCATCACGATCGGCCGCTCGTCCGTTGATCTCTACGGCGTGCAGGTTGGCGGGCGTCTGGAGGATATGGCCTCCTTCAACAAATATATCGGCGGCTCGCCGACGAACATCGCCGCGGGTGCGGCAAGGCTCGGGCTGAAATCGGCGCTGATCACCCGCGTCGGCGCCGAGCATATGGGCCGGTTCATCCGCGAGCAGCTCGTCCGCGAGAAGGTCGACGTGCGCGGCGTCAAGACCGATCCGGAGCGGCTGACGGCACTCGTTTTGCTCGGCATCCGCGACCAGCATCAGTTTCCGCTGATCTTTTATCGCGAGAACTGCGCCGATATGGCGCTTTGCGAGGACGATATCGATCCCGGCTTTATTGCAGAAGCGGGCTGCGTCTGCGTCACGGGCACCCATCTTTCCCATCCGAACACCGAGGCTGCCGTCTTGAAGGCGCTGCGGCTCGCCCGCGAGAATGGCGCCCGCACGGCCCTCGATATCGACTATCGTCCGAACCTGTGGGGCCTTGCGGGCCACGAGGCGGGAGAAAGCCGCTTTATCGAGTCCGGCAAGGTGACTGCCAAGCTGCAGTCCAGTCTGCATCTGTTCGACCTGCTGGTCGGGACGGAAGAGGAATTTCATATCGCCGGCGGTTCGACCGACACGCTCGAGGCGCTGAGAGCGGTTCGCGCCGTTTCCAAGGCGACGCTGGTCTGCAAGCGCGGCCCGATGGGCGCCGTCGTCTTTGAAGGCGAGATTCCCGACAGTCTCGACAAGGGCCAGACGGGGCAGGGTTTTCCAATCGAGGTCTTCAACGTGCTCGGTGCCGGCGACGGCTTCATGGCGGGCCTGCTGAAGGGCTGGCTCACCGGCGAGGACTGGCCGACGGCGCTGAAATACGCCAACGCCTGCGGCGCCTTCGCCGTCTCGCGCCACGGCTGCACGCCGGCCTATCCGAGCTGGGAAGAGCTGCAGTATTTCTTCCGCACCGGCATCCGGGACAGGGCGCTGCGCAAGGACGGCGCGCTTGAGCAGGTGCACTGGTCGACCAACCGGACGGGCGCGTGGCCGCAATTGCGGGTCTTCGCCTTCGATCACCGCATGCAACTCGAAGCGATCGCCGATGAGGCGGGACAAAGTTCGGAGCGGATCGACGAGTTCAAGGCACTGTGCCTGAAGGCCGCGCTCGACGTATCGGACGGCAGGCAGGGCTACGGCATTCTTTGCGACGGGCGGCTCGGACGCGAGACGCTTTACAAGGCGACGGGCACGGGATTGTGGATCGGCCGGCCGGTGGAATGGCCAGGCTCGCGCCCGCTGACCCTGGAGCCCGAGCTTGGTCCCGATCTCGGTGGCATCACAGAATGGCCGGTCGAGAATGTTGCCAAGGTTCTCTGCTTCTACCATCCCGATGACCCGGCAGAGATGCGGGAGAAACAGGAAGAGGTGATCCAGCGCCTGTTTGCCGCCACCCGCCGCAACCGGCTGGAAATGCTGCTGGAGGTGATCCCGTCCAAGGTCGGACCGGTCAACGATCGAACCGTTGCCGATATCATCGAGCGTTTTTATGAGATCGGCGTCTATCCCGATTGGTGGAAGCTCGAACCGATGACGAGCGAGGCCGCCTGGGCGAATGCCTGCGCCGCCATCGAGAAACATGATTCCTATGTGCGCGGCATCGTCGTGCTGGGGCTCGATGCGCCGATGGCGGAGCTGGAGGAAAGTTTTGCCACCGCGGCAGGCTTCGACCTTGTGAAGGGTTTTGCCGTCGGCCGGACGATTTTCGGCGATGCGGCGCGGCGGTGGTTTGCCGGCGCGATCGGTGATGACGAGGCGGTGGCCGACATGGTGCGAAAATACCGCGAACTCTGCACGGCCTGGGACACGGCACGCGCAAGAGCGGGCAGCGGAGGAGGAAGCAGCCAATGACAACAGTGAGACTGACCGCCGCGCAGGCGATGGTGCGCTATCTCGCAAACCAGATGACGGAGGAGGGCGTGCCCTTTATCGCCGGTGTCTGGGCGATCTTCGGCCACGGCAATGTCGCCGGCATGGGCGAAGCGCTGGCGGGCATCCGGCCGGACCTGCCTACCTATCGCGGCCAGAACGAGCAGTCGATGGCCCATGCGGCGATCGCCTATTCCAAACAGCTTCGCCGCAGCCGAGCGATGGCGGTGACCTCTTCGATCGGACCGGGCGCGCTCAACATGGTCACGGCGGCAGCACTTGCGCATGTGAACCGCCTGCCGGTGCTCTTCATCCCAGGCGATGTCTTCGCCAATCGCGGCCCCGATCCGGTTCTGCAGCAGATCGAGAATTTCGGCGATGGTCTTGCCAGTGTCAACGACTGCTTCCGACCGGTCAGCCGTTATTTCGACCGCATCAGCCGGCCGGAACATCTTTTGACTGCACTGCCGCGCGCCATGCGGACCCTGACCGATCCTGCCGATTGCGGCCCAGTGACATTGGCTTTCTGCCAGGATACCCAGGCCGAGGCCTATGATTATCCGGAAAGTTTCTTCGAGCCGAAGACGTGGCATTGGCGCCGGCCGCGGCCGGATGAGAACGAGCTTGAGCGTGCAGTCGAGGCGATCCGAGCAGCAAAAAATCCGGTCATCGTCGCCGGCGGTGGCGTGCATTTTTCCGGCGCGACCGGGGCGCTCGCGGCGTTTGCGAGCCGGCACAATATCCCGGTCGTCGAGACGCAGGCCGGCAAGTCGGCGCTGCCCTGGGACCATACATCCAATTTCGGCCCGGTCGGCGTGACCGGCGCTTCGAGCGCCAATGCCGTTTGCGAAAACGCCGATCTGGTGATTGGCGTCGGCACACGGTTCCAGGATTTCACCACCGGCTCCTGGGCGCTCTTCAAGAATCCGACGCGCCGTATCCTGTCGCTCAATGTCCAGCCCTATGACAGCGCCAAGCACGAAGCGATCCCGCTCGTCTCGGACGCGAAGGTCGGGCTGGAGCTGGTGAGTGCGGCGCTCGGCGATGATCGTTTCCGAGGAGTGGATGCCGGCCTCAAGGAGGACTGGTTCGCCAATGCGGATGCCGTCACCGCTGCCCCCGAGGATGGCAATCTGCTGCCGACCGACATGCAGGTGATCGGTGCAGTCCAGCGCGCCTCGCGCGACAATACGGTCGTCATGTGCGCCGCCGGCACCATGCCGGGCGAGCTGCATCAGCTCTGGAAGGCGGGAAGGCCGCTCTCCTACCATATGGAATACGGCTTCTCCTGCATGGGCTACGAGATCGCCGGCGGGCTCGGCATCAAGATGGCGGAGCCGGATCGCGACGTGATCGTCATGATCGGCGACGGCTCCTACATGATGATGAACTCCGAGCTTGCGACGGCCGTTGCCATGGGCGTCAAGATCACCGTCGTGATCACCGACAACCGCGGTTACGGCTGCATCAACCGGCTGCAGATGGCGACCGGCGGCGAGCAGTTCAACAACCTCTATGCGCACACCAATCAGGCGAACCCGATGCAGATCGATTTCGCCGCCCATGCCGCCGCAATGGGCGCCGATGCCCGCAAGGTCTCCTCGATCGCCGATCTGGAAGCGGCATTGAACGGTGCGCGGGAAGCGAAGGTCGCAACCGTTATTGTCATCGACACCGATCCCTATCCGACGCCTGAAGGCGGGGGATACTGGTGGGACGTCGCGGTGCCGGAGGTCTCGACCCGCGCTGAAGTCACGCAAGCTCGCGCCGCCTACGAAGCCGCACTCAAGGAAAGACGCTGACATGATCCTCTACGGTACCAATCCCATCGCCTGGTCGAACGACGACGACCGTTCGCTTGGCGCCCATATCAGCCTCGACCAGTGCCTCGACGAGACCGCCAAGATCGGTTTTGACGGCATCGAGAAGGGCCACAAGTTTCCGCAGGAGCCGGCGGCGCTCAAGGCCGTGCTGGAGCCGCGCGGGCTGCGCTATGTTTCCGGCTGGCACTCCCTGAACCTGCTCGTCAACTCCGTCGAGGACGAGAAACGAGCGATGCAGCCGGCGCTCGATCTCCTCAAGGCGATGGGTTCGAAAGTCATCATCGTCTGCGAGACGTCGAATGCCATCCACGGCGACGACGGCAAGGCCGTCAACGACCGTCCGAAACTCCCCGACAGCGAGTGGAAATCCTTCGGCGCCGGCGTCGAGGCGCTGGCGGAGTTTGCGGCCGAGCAGGGCATCAGCCTCGTCTATCACCACCACATGGGCACGATCATCGAGAGCGAAGCCGAGATCGACAGGCTGATGGCAAATACCGGCCCGCATGCAAAACTCCTGCTCGATACCGGCCATTGCCTGTTCGGCGGCGGTAACCCGGAGCGCGCCGCAAGCAATCACATGGCCCGCGTCGGCCATATCCATGCCAAGAACGTCCGCCCAGACGTCGCCGCGCAGGTGCGGAACGAAGGCCTTTCTTTTCTCGAAGGCGTGCGCCGTGGCGTCTTCACCGTCCCGGGCGACAAGGAAGGCGGCGTGAGTTTCCCCCCGGTGCTGAAGGTCGCCGCCGACCATGGTTATGAAGGCTGGCTGGTGATCGAGGCCGAGCAGGACCCGGACGTGCGCAATCCCTTCGAATACCAGAGCATGGGCCTCTCGTCGCTGAAGGTGATGGCGCAGGCAGCCGGCCTCGACAAGGGGAGGGGCGACGCATGACGAACCTGCTGCGCAAGCCGAAAGACGCATCCGGCAAGGTGCATGACGTCACGCCGAAGGATGCCGGCTGGGGTTATGTCGGCTTTGGCCTCTACCGCCTCAAGCCGGGCGAAAGCGCTGCCGAAAAGACCGGCGAGACGGAAGTCATCCTCGTGCTGGTCGAGGGCAAGGCGGATATCTCCGGAGGCGGCAAGGCTTTCGGCGAGCTCGGCGACCGGATGAATGTCTTCGAGCGCAAGCCACCCCACTGCGTCTATGTGCCCGCTGGTTCCGACTGGAGCGCCAAAGCGACCACCGAATGCACGCTCGCTGTCTGCACCGCGCCGGCCAAGCCCGGACGCGAAGCGGCAGTGATCGGGCCGGAAGGGCTTTCCCTCAATACCCGCGGCAAGGACGCCAATACCCGCTACATCTTCCCGATCGCCATGGAGGAAAGGGACGTCGCCGACAGCCTTCTGGTCACCGAGGTGTTCACCCCGGCCGGCAACTGGTCGTCCTATCCGCCCCACCGGCATGACGAGGATAATTTCCCCGATATGACCTATCTGGAAGAGACCTATTACCACCGGCTGAACCCGGCGCAGGGGTTCGGCTTCCAGCGGGTCTTTACCGAAGACGGCTCGCTTGACGAGACCATGGCCGTTTCGGACCACGATCTCGTGCTGGTGCCAAAAGGCCATCATCCCTGCGGCGCGCCTTATGGCTACGAGATGTATTATCTGAACGTCATGGCCGGCCCGATCCGCAAATGGCGGTTCAAGAACCACCCGGACCATGACTGGATCTTCAGAAGGGACAATCCCTAAGCCGGTTGCCTAAATCAGTTCTCTGGGATGCTCGGCGATGTCGCCGATCTCGGCCATATAGGTGTCGAGCTTGTCGAGCATCTCGCGGAAAATTCCCGCATAGGCCGGATCGTCCGCGACGTTTCTCAATTCGTGCGGATCTTCCACGCAATCGAATAATTCCCATTCCGGGGGGGCGCCATTCGGTCTGGCGCCTGGCTGTCCCAGATCGTCATTGTACCAGTAGATGAGCTTGTAGCGGGCGTCGCGCACCCCGTAATGCGCCCAGGCGCCGTGGATGGCATCGTTGTGCATCCAATAGCGATGGTACACCAATTGCTGCCAGTCGCTCGGGGTCCGCCCCTCCAGCACAGGTCGCATCGACCGCCCTTGCATGAAGGAAGGCGTCCGCACCCTTGCATAGTCCAGGAAGGTGGGCGCAAAATCGACGTTGCAGGCGAGATCACGACTGGTCGTGCCACCCGGAATCGCCGCCGGATAACGCGCCAAAAACGGCATCTGCAGACTTTCCTCATACATGAAACGCTTGTCGAACCAGCCGTGCTCACCAAGGAAGAAGCCCTGGTCGGAGGTGTAGATCACCAGCGTGTTCTCGGTCAGGCCTTTTTCGTCGAGGTAGTCGAGCAGGCGGCCGACATTGTCGTCGATCGATTGAACCGTCCGGAGGTAGCGCTTCATGTAGCGTTGATATTTGAATTCTGCGAAAGCCTGTGGATCGGTGAAGGTGTAATTCCGGCCGGTCGAAGCGCATACCACAGTGATGCTTTCGCCACTTTTAAGTTCCGGCACGCGGCGAATCGGGATCTGATCCAGCATCAGTTCTCCCGTGATGGTGGCAGGCCCCTCCGGCTGCACGAGCCCGAGATCCTCCCAGTTGAGATCGGAACGAACGCGCATGCGGGCGGCGGCGGCCGCTGCCGCACGGCCGGAATAATCGTCGTTGAACGTCGACGGCAGCGGAAGATCCTCTTCCGCCCAGAGATGATTGTGTTTGTGGTCGGGCACGAAATTACGATGGGGCGCCTTGTGGTGGCACATCAGAAAGAACGGGCGGCCGTCGCCTTGTTCGATGAAATCGATCGATTTGTCGGTGATGATATCGGTGACATAGCCGGGAATTCGGCGCCGGCCATCACGATCGATGAAGGCCGGGTCCCAATAATCACCCTGCCCTGGAACGACGGCCCAGTCATCGAACCCCTTCGGCTCGTGGAGAGGCCCTTCGCCGAGATGCCATTTGCCGAAGATGCCGGTACGGTATCCTGCCGCTTTCAAAAGTTTGGCCACGTTGGGGATGCGATTGTTCATGTGCGTCACGAGCGTCGTGACGCCATTGACGTGGTTATGCGTGCCGGTCAGGATCGCGGCCCGCGACGGCGTGCAGATCGAGTTCGTGACATAGGTCGCGTCATGTCTCACACCCTCCTTCGCCAGCCGATCGATATTTGGGGTGTGGTTGAGACCTGCGCCATAGGCCGAGATTGCCCGCGCGGCATGGTCATCCGACATGATGAAAAGGATATTCGGTCGCAAGTATTCCTCCCTCGCACGCGGCAGGAATACGTATGATCGCAACCATCGAGCCCGTCCGCCTTGGTCAAGGATACAGCGTCAGGTCATGCGCAAATAATGCAATTTCAGAAGCAAGCGATGCGAAAAACTGATCACTGCTGACCGCTTCGCCCGGTCTCCGGTGACTTCTCGAGATGAAAGAGCTCCCTGCAGAGTGCGATCAGCTGGCGCACCGGAGCCCAGTCACCGAGTTCTTCGCGATAGATCACCCCCGTCCGCGTATGCCTGTAATTGAGGTTGACCGGCACCGGAACGATGCGCGGGCAGGACGTCGCAAGCACGGCCGCATCGGGCAGCAGGCAGAGGCAATCGCTCCGCTGAAGGATGGACAATGTCGAATGCAGGCTCTCGCAGCTCAACCGGATATCGGGCTCCCGCCCCAGCCGCTCGAAAAGACCGTGCTGGGTGGTGGCCTGATAGATCGGAAGCTCGGAATGAACGAGCCAGGGATAATCGAGCAGGCGCTCCGGCGGAACCGCTCCTGCCGCATCACGGGCGGCGAAGATCGGATGATCCTCGCGCGCCATGACATTGTTGATCACCTTCGTCAGCGGAAGCGCAACGAGGCGGAAGTCTTGCGGATCATCGACCGTCATTCCCGTGAACAGCATATCGAGGCGCCCCTCCAGGAGATCGGTGATCGAGGTCGCATAACGGCTGTTCCTGAGCTCGAAGACGATCTTGGGGAACCGTCGCTGCATGTCGACGAGCAGCTCCGGCAGGATTGCGGGGCGCCACATCGGCCCGGCGCCGATCCGCAGATAGGCCTTGCCTATCGCCCTGTCGGACATAAGTTCCTGCTCGGCCACTTCCCAGTGGCGCATCATCCGCAGTGATTCTGACAAGACCTTCTCGCCGAACAGCGTCGGACGCACACCACGTGCATGCCGCTCCAGAAGCGGCCGCCCGAAATGGGCCTCCAATTGGGCGAGAGATCGAGACAAGGCGGGCTGCGTGAGGTTCAGCCGTTCGGCGGCACGACGGAGACTGCCTTCCTCCACGATCGCCTGGAGACGGAAGAGGTGGGTGATCTGGTCCAGCATGGCAGTGATAAGCTTCGTTTATCGGTCACGCCGTTAATTGCATTTTTCCTGCATTGCCTCAACTGCTATGGCATTCGGAATGCCAAGAATGCGTATTTGGCAGGATCTTATTCGCTACATGCAGCCTGTCTGGCCGGGGAGCGGGCAAGTCAGGCTCTCGGGGAGGAGAGCATGCGAAACCGATTGATTTTGTCCGCCTTGACGGCGGTTTTTTTATCCGTGCCGCCAGTCGCCAAAGCAGAAGTCGGGAACAACCCCGAGACGCTTGCGCTCGCTGGCATTCTGGATAACGACACCTTCGACCGTGCCGGCCTTTCCATCGGCCATCGCGCCCAGTACTGGATGCCGGTCTTCGACACGCTGCTCTATACCGCACCGGACGGCAAGACGATGCCAAACCTGGCCACGGAATGGCACTTTAACGGCGATGGTACGGAGCTGACGCTCAAGCTGCGCGAAGGCGTCAAATTCACCGACGGAACGCCTTTCAACGCCGAGGCGGTGAAGGCAAACCTCGAATATCTGCGCGATGGCGTCGGGCAGAACACCTGGATGGCTGGCGCCGTCCAGAATGTCGAGATCGTAGGCCCGGCAGAGCTGAAGCTGCACCTCAAGGAACCAGATCCGGGCATGCTCTTCAACCTGGCGACCGTGGGCGGCGCGATGGCGAGCCCCGCGACGCTCGGCAAGGCTGATTCCAAGATGCTCCCGATCGGCTCCGGGCCTTACATCTACGACACGGCGCGCTCGGTGACCGGGCGGCAATACGTCTACAAGCGCAATCCGGATTATTGGAATGCCGGCGCCTTTCCGTTCGAAACCATGACGATCACGCCGATCAACGATCTCAGCGCGCGGATGAATGCGCTGAAATCCGGTCAGGTGGATGCCGCCGCGGGCGAAGGACAGGTCGTCACCGAGGCCGAGGCGAGCAAACTGACCGTCTCCAGATTGCCCGTGGACTGGCTGGGTCTGTTTCTCTCCGACCGCGACGGCAAAATGGTAAAGGCGCTGTCCGACGTCCGCGTCCGGCGCGCGCTCAATATGGCATTCGATGAAAAAGCGATCCTGAAGTTCGTCGCCAGGGGTTATGGCGAAGTCACGGATCAACCTTTCGTCCCGCCGAGCGAGGCATTTGATCCATCGCTCGACGGGACCTATCACTACGACCCGAAGGCGGCCCGTGCCCTGCTTGCCGAAGCGGGTTATCCCAACGGCTTCAGCGTCACGATGCCGGATATCGGCACGCTTGCTGCCTATACGCCGATCATCACCCAGCAGCTCAAGGATATCGGCGTCACCGTCAGCTGGGTGAAAGTTCCGCCGAACGTCACGATCGCCGAGTTGCTGTCGGGCAAATACCCGATGTTCCTTTTTCGTCTGGGGAGCCAGTCGCCTTGGGCCGACTTCAACAAATTCGCCTTCGCAAACTCCCCCTGGAACACCTCCAAGGCAAAGGACGAAAAACTGGAGGCTCTCCTGAAGACAGCCCAGTATACGCCTCCAGGCAAGGAGCAGAATGCCGCGATGCAGGCTGCCAATCGATATATGGTCGAGAATGCCTTCTTTGCGCCGTGGTTCCGCATCGACAGCATCTACATTTCCAACGCTGAGGTGAAGGTCCAGATGCAGGCGCAGAACATCGTGCCTTGGCCGCGCAATTATGCGCCCGCAAAGTGAGCTCGGACGCCGATGGTACGTTATCTTCTGAGACGGGTGGCTTCCGGCATCGCGCTGCTTTGCCTGGTCTCGACCGTAACCTTCATGATGGTTTTCGGCGCCACGGGCAACGTCGCCCGCAACATCCTCGGTGAGAACGCGACGGTCGACCAGCTGAAGGCGCTGAACAGCCGGCTGGGGCTCGACCGACCGCTGATGGTCCAATTCGGGGATTGGGTGAGCCATGTCGTTCGCGGCGACCTCGGCCCGTCATGGACGATGAGCGAGAGCGTGGCGTCGGCACTTGCGAGCCGGCTGCCCGTCACCCTGTCAATGGTGACCATCGCCGTGGCGCTGATGGCGCTCCTTTCGGCTATGCTCGGCATCGCCGCGGCTGTCCGGGGCGGCTGGGCGGACCGCGCAATCCAGATCGTCAGCGTCGCAGGTTTCGCCATGCCGAATTTCTGGCTCGGCCTGCTGCTGGTCCTCACCTTCTCGGTCAAGTTCGGCTGGCTGCCGGCGACGGGTTATGTTTCGTTCAGTGCCTCGCCGTCCGCGTGGGCGGCTTCCCTGGTGCTTCCCGTAACGGCGCTGGTGCTTTCGGGGATAGCCTCGGCCTCCCAGCAGATCCGGGGCGCGGTCATCGATGCGCTCAAGCAGGATTACGTGCGCACACTCCGCGCCCGCGGCGTCAGCCCCCGTTCGGTGCTCTACCGCCATGCGCTGCGCAATGCGATGCCGGCGGCGCTGACGGTCCTTTCGGTTCAGTTCATCGCCCTTCTCGGTGGTGCCGCCGTCATCGAGCGCGTGTTCGCCATTCCCGGCATGGGTTCGTTGACGGTCTCGGCTGCGCTGATCGGCGACGTTCCCGTGCTCATGGGAGTGGTCGTGACCCTCATCATCGTGGTCGTCCTGGTGAACATACTGGTCGACTTCCTCAACGCATGGGCAAATCCGAAGGTGAGGATGTCATGAGCGACATCAACACCGCCCAGCCGCCAATCCCCGCCGCTTCGCAGCGCCGTCATTTCGTCCGTTCGGTGCTCACCAATCCGACAGGCCTTGTCGCTGCGCTGGCGCTTCTGATCGTCATCGCATCGGCGATCTTCGCGCCTCTGCTTGCCCCCAACGATCCGTCCGCCGTCCAGATATTCAAGGTCAATGCCGTCGCCGGCGACGGTTATCTCCTCGGCGGCGACGGTTCGGGACGTGACATATGGAGCCGTCTCCTTCATGGCGGCCGCAACACATTCCTCGGTGCGCTGATCACGGTCGTCATCGCCGCATCCATCGGGGTGACGGCGGGGCTCTTCGCCGGCTTTTACGGCAGGAAGCTCGATCTGGTCGCCCGCTGGATCTCCGACGGCATCATGGCACTGCCGGCGCTGATCGTCTTGCTCGCCTTCTATCAGGCGCTCGGGGCCTCGATCTACCTGTCGATGGCGGTTTTCGGAGTGATGCTGTCGCCCGGCTTCTTCCGGCTTACGCGCAACCTCGTCAATGGCGTCAAGCACGAGCTCTATATCGATGCCGCGCGCGTCTCAGGTCTCAGCGATCTCAGGATCATCACGAAGCACATCCTGCTTTCGGTGCGGGCGCCGGTGGTCATCCAGACCTCCATCGTCGCGGGCATTGCCATCGTCGTCCAGTCCGGTCTCGAATTCCTCGGGCTGGGCGACCCAAGCACGCCGACCTGGGGCGGCATGCTGCAGGACGCCTTCTCCAACATCTATGTCTCGCCGCAGGCGATCCTCTGGCCGGGGCTGGCAATCACGGCGACGGTCGCTTCGCTGGTGCTGCTTGCGAACGCCATTCGCGATCGCATGCAGCAGGGCGGCGTTCAGGTCAGGGCGCCGAAAGTCCTTCCCCTGGCGGTGAGCGAACCGCTGCCGCAAACCGCATCCGACGTGCTCCTCGACGTGCGCGATCTGGTCGTTGCCTATCCCGCGAACGACGGCTGGCGCGAAGTCGTCAAGGGCGTGAGCCTCAGCCTCAGGCGCGGCGAAGTTCTGGGGCTTGTCGGCGAAAGCGGATCAGGCAAGAGCCAGACGGCGTTTTCCATCCTCGGACTTTTGTCGCCCGGGGGTCGTGTGCTTTCCGGCTCCATCCAGTTCGACGGTATCGAACTGGGAAAGTCTTCCGAAGATGAGCTGCGTGCCCTTCGCGGCAAGCGCATCGCCTATGTCCCCCAGGAGCCGATGGCCAATCTCGATCCGGCGTTCCGGATCGGATTCCAGCTCGTCGAGCCGATGATGACAGTGCTCGGGATTTCTAGGGCGGAAGCGACACAGCGGGCGCTGAAACTGCTTGCCCGCGTGAAGCTGCCGGACCCCGAACGGGTGTTTCGCGCCTATCCACACGAGATTTCGGGGGGCATGGCCCAGCGCGTCCTCATTGCCGGTGCGGTCGCCTGCAGTCCCGACCTTCTGATCGCCGACGAACCGACCACCGCGCTTGACGTAACCGTGCAGGCGGAAGTGCTCGACCTTCTGCGCGACCTGCAAAAGGAGTTCAACATGGCGGTCATGCTGGTGACCCACAATTTCGGTGTCGTGGCGGATAGCTGCGACCGGGTGGCCGTCATGAAGGACGGCAGGATCGTGGAAATCAATACCGTGGCAGACCTCTTTGCCGCGCCGGCGCACGACTACACCCGCATGCTTCTCGGATCCGTTCTCGAAGATGGCAGGACGCGCACATATCGACTACCGATGACGGAGGAGATGCGCACATGAACGATCAGATCCTTGTCGATTGCCGCGACGTCAACGTCCATTTCGGCGCCCACCATGTCCTGAAGCACGTCAATCTCACCATCCGCCCCGGTGAAACCGTAGGGCTGGTGGGCGAGAGCGGATCGGGCAAGACGACGCTCGGACGCGCCATTCTCGGCATCGGCCCGGTCAGCTCCGGCGAGATAGTGTTCGACGGCGAGAATATCGCCGGAGTTCCGCCCCGCGCCCGCAAAGGCCAGGCCGCCATCCAGGCGGTCTTCCAGGATCCCTACAGTTCGCTCAACCCGTCGATGACGATCGAGGACATCCTGACGGAACCGATTGTTGCGCGCCGGCTCGCCTCGCGTGCCGATGCCTCCCGACAGGTCCGCAAGCTGCTCGATCAGGTCGCCCTGCCAAGCGACGCGGCGGACCGGTTTGCCCGCGAGTTTTCCGGCGGCCAGCGCCAGCGGATTGCCATTGCCCGTGCGCTGGCGCTGTCCCCGCGCCTCATCGTCTGCGATGAACCGGTCTCGGCACTCGATCTTTCCACTCAGTCGCGGGTCATGGACCTGTTCATCGAGATCCAGGAGCGGACGGGCGTCGCCTATCTTTTCGTTTCCCACGATCTGGCTGCGGTGCGTCACATCTCGCATCGTGTTGCGGTCATGCGCTTCGGCGAGATTGTCGAATTCGGAGAATGCGATCAGGTGACGGCGCGCCCCGCTCACGACTACACCAAGCGCCTGCTTCTCGCCGCGCCCGTCGCCGATCCCGCAAGGCAGGCGGAACGGCGCGCGGCGTTCCGCGCCCTCGCAATAACGGCTTAAACCATGCGCGCCATCGTCCTGATGTTCGACAGCCTCAACCGCCGCCTTCTGCCGCCCTATGGCGACAGGACGGCCCATGCCCCGAATTTCGGGCGGCTTGCGGAAAAGACGGCCACGTTCGACCGCTGTTATGCCGGTTCCATGCCCTGCATGCCGGCCCGGCGCGAAATGCATACCGGCAGGTACAACTTTCTTCACCGGTCCTGGTCGCCAATCGAGCCGTTCGACGACAGCGTGCCGGAATTGCTGAGAAACGCCGGTGTCTACACGCACCTCGTCACCGACCATCAGCATTATTGGGAGGATGGGGGCGCAACCTATCACACGCGCTTTTCTTCGCACGAGTTCTTTCGCGGCCAGGAAGGCGACCTTTGGAAAGGCATTGTCGAAGGTGTGGATCGCACACGTCTCGTCGACTTCCTCTACCAGATGAAGCGGCAGGACCCGATCAACCGGACCTATCTCAGGGACGAGCGTGACCACCCGCAAACGCGGACATTCGATGCCGGGCTGCAATTCATCGAAACCAATGCCGGCCAGGACGATTGGATGCTGCAGCTCGAGACCTTCGATCCGCACGAGCCGTTTTTCAGCTATGCCGAATATCACGCGCTCTATCCCGATACCGGCGAGGATTTCGACTGGCCGCCCTATGATCGCGTCACCGAGGCGGAAGAACGGGTCCTCCAGGCGCGGCATCGCTATTTGGCGCTGCTTTCGATGTGCGACCGCAATCTCGGCCGGCTGCTCGACATGATGGACGAGAAGAACATGTGGGACGATACGATGCTGATCGTCTGCACGGACCATGGTTATATGCTCGGCGAAAGGGGCTGGTGGGGTAAATCCGTCATGCCGTGGTACGACGAGACGATCCACACGCCTTTCTTCGTCTGGGATCCGCGGGCAAGGGTTGCCGGCGAACGGCGCTCCGCACTCGTTCAGACCATAGACATTGCGCCGACGCTCCTCGACCTCTTCGGCCTCCGGCCGACGCCCGATATGCAGGGAAAACCGCTCCTCGAGACGGTCAGAAACGATGCCCCGGTTCGCAAGGCCGGACTGTTCGGGAATTTCGGGGGGCACGTGTGTGTCACCGACGGCCGTTACGTCTACATGCGATGCTGCGCCATCGAGGACAATTCGCCGCTCCATGAATATACGCTGATGCCGACCCACATGCGCGCCCGCTTCTCCCCGGACGAACTGTCGAAGGCGGAGCTCGCGCCGCCTTTCTCTTTCACCAAGGGAGCCCTCGTCCTGCGCATACCGGGATGGACGATCCGCGGACCCTGGGTTTTCGGGACCCTGCTCTACGATCTTGAGACGGATCCCGAGCAGAAAAATCCGCTCAGAGATGATAGAATTGAATTGCGGATGGCCGAGCTGCTCGTCGATCTGATGCGTGCCTCCGATGCACCCTCCGATCAGTTCAAACGGCTCGGCCTTCCGGAGACGGGACCGGTGCGCGGCGAACACCTGCTCATCGAAAAACAATGGGCGCAGGTCGTTTCCGGCCAGCGCAGCGTGGCGAAGGCGAGCGATTTTCCACAAGGGGCTCGGGTGGCGAACATCCCCATCGCGAAGCTTATGGCCGACGAAACGACGCGCCGCATCTTGATTGCGGAGGTTCCTCGTCTTGCGTCCAAGCCGCTGCCCGCGCCACTCGCCGCAAAGACGCTGGTGCAGGCAGCAACGGTTTGGCAGGAACTGGACCTGGAAAAGCTCGAGGCGCTTGAGCGCGCGCTCACAGAGCATGTTTGAACGGAGGCATCGATGCCATCGACACTGGATCATCTGACGAAATCGCCCTTCAACCTCGATCGCGAAGCCCTCGACTGGGTGACCCGGACGTTCCAGGCCCTGGACGACACCGCCCGCGCAGCCCAGCTTTTTAATCTCAATTCGCGCGGTGACGACCGCGAGGCGGAGATCGTCCGCCTCGGCGAGCTGCAGCCTGGCGGCATCACCCGTTATTTCGGCGCGAATGGTACGAGGGAACGCGCGCGTATGGCAGCGGTTCAGGCCGGGGCCACGGTCCCTCTGCTCGTTTCCGCCGATCTTGAAGGCTCACGCATGAGCCTCTCCTTCGGCACGGCCGTTCCCAACCCGCTGGCCCTGGCCGCCGTCGACGATGTCGAACTGACCGAGGCGATCTCCGACCTGATGGCGCGCGAAGCCCGTTCCGTCGGGATCAACTGGTCCTTCACACCGGTGCTGGATATCAACGCGGCCTTTCGCAGCCCGATCGTGGCAACCCGCGGATATGGCTCGGATCCGGCGCTGATCGAACGTCATGCACTGGCGCAGATGCGCGTCTTCCAGCGCCTTGGCCTTGCCGCGACCGTGAAACATTGGCCGGGCGAAGGCTATGACGAACGCGACCAGCACCTGGTCACAACGATCAATCCGCTGTCGATGGAAGAATGGCGAGCCACTTTCGGTGTGCTCTACAAGGCCGCCATCGATCAGGGGGTCAAGTCGGTCATGTCGGCGCATATCGCGCTGCCGGCTTATGTCCTGGAGCGCGATCCCGATGCAGGCGAAGAAGCCTATCTGCCGGCTTCAGTCTCTGCGCCGCTCAATACCGCGCTCCTGCGGGGCGAGTTCGGCTTCAACGGCCTGATCGTCTCCGACGCCAGTGAGATGGCAGGCCTTTCGGGCGTGATGCCGGCGCATGACGCGAAGATCGAGATCATCGCGAGCGGCTGCGACATGGTTCTTTTCTCTTCCAAACCGGAGGCGGAAATCGCTGCCGTGCGTGACGCCGCCCATTCGGGGCGCATTCCGGCGGAGCGTTTCCACGATGCCGTCACACGCGTCCTCGCCCTCAAGGCCTCACTCGGCCTGCATCGCAGCGTCGAGATGCCGGTCCGTGCAAGTGAGGCGTCGTCCCAGGAATTGGCCAACGAGGCTTTTGCTCGCGCGCCCACGCTGGTGAAGGACAGGAACGGTACGCTGCCGCTCGATCCCGAAAAGCATCGCCGCATCCTCGTCGTTTCCGGCGGGATCGTCGAGCCGATGCAGAATGCGAGGCTGGATTTCAAGCTGCCGGAAATGCTGGCCGCCGAGGGCTTCGAGGTGACCCTTAACCCCTATGGCACGCCGCTCGATACGGACGGGCACGACCTCGTCCTCTATCTGTTCGGCGAAGAGACGCTTCTGACGCGCGGGCGCATCTTTCTGGATTGGCGGGCACTTCACGGGGATTTCAGGGCCGCCATGAACCGGCCTTGGACGAGCCTGCCGACGGTGATGATTTCCTTCGGTTTTCCCTATTATCTCTACGATGCCCCCCGGGTGCCGACCTATATCAATGCCTATTCCACCCATGAGGCGATGCAGGCCGCTGTGGTGGAGGCGCTGATGGGGCGGAGGCCGTGGAACCGGAGGAGCCCCGTCGATCCTTTTGCCGGAGCGCCTGACGCGCGATACTGATGGCATCCGGCATGCATGCTGGACGAGGCATGCATGCCTCTAACCGACCAGACCGAGGCGCCACCTGCGATCAAGGGCCATTGTTCTTTCCGGCTACGATGTCATAGGCGATCCGGAAGCCCGTATTGCTCGAGGCGCTATCCGGGGAAAGGCCCATTCGCGCTGCGATCCGGTACCGATAGCAGTAACTTTTGTGGCAGAGGAACGAACCGCCCTTCAGCACCTTGTCGGAAAAGCGCTTGGCATGCTCGTTTCGCGTCTTCGCCTGTTTCGACAGCGAGCGCACCTTGAAAGGGTCGGCGGTCCATTCCCAGACATTGCCGGCGAGATTGTAGAAACCGGCCTCATTCGGGGCGAAGCTGCGCGCCGGCGCGGTGCCGAAATATCCGTCCTGCAGCGTGTTGGTGTCGGGAAAGCGGCCCTGCCAGATATTGCAGAAGATCGCTTCGTCGGTCGGCTCTTCCTCGCCCCAGGGATACCGCCGGCGGCGGTTGCCGCCACGCGCCGCATGCTCCCATTCCGCTTCTGTCGGCAGACGGCCGCCGACCCATCGCGCGAACGCGAGCGCATCGTTCCAGGAGACGTGGGTGACCGGATGGTCAAGCCGATCGTCGATGGAACTGCCGCGGCCTTCCGGCTGCCGCCATGTGGCGCCGTCGACGCGCGTCCACCAAGGGGTTCCGATAACGCCACCCGTCGCAAGGCTGAGGTCACCGAGCAGCGATGCGAACACAGCCGACGAGCCGAACCGCTCCGATTCCGTCACATGGCCGGTCGCCTCGACGAACTGGGCAAACCGACGGATGGTGACCGTCTCGACCTCGAGGTGAAAATCCTGCAACGAAATCCTGCGCTCCGGCCCCTCGCCATCGGCGGAGATTACCGGGTCATGGGTCCCAACGAATGTCTCGCCCCCCTCGACGGCAATCGCTTCCCCTCGGATGCCGGCAGAGACCGTGTTTGCCGGTACGCCAGATATTGCCTGCTCCGTCTCCCGCCTTGATCCTGAACAGCATCCACTCATTGCGTCTTCCTGATGTATCTTATTTCGTCTTGCGGATTTTCCAGGCCGCCAGATTTCTGCTCTTCCGCTATCCACGACTTCGCTTTGGCAAACATATAAACGCTCCATTGCGGGAATGCCAAAAGCATTTGGGCGATCGAATGATAGACGGGCTTTCGTCCTTTCAGCGGGCCATTGTTCCTTGAGGGAGCTCTGTTGACTAATTGATCAACTCGGCTGACAAAGGCGGCGATAAAGAGAGGGAACATTCATGGCCAACGAAGAAAACATCGAGCTTTCTACCGTGTCTGCGACGGCTGAATCCGCGCCGACGCCGTCCGTTGCCAAGAAGGCGGCCTCTCGACGAAAAAAGGCTTCGGTCGAACCTGTTCGCGCCACATCGAAAGCGGCTTCACCAACGAGGTCTAAAAGGCATACCGACGAAGGCAAGCTTGAAAAGCTGGGACAGATCGACGCCCAGCTGGCAAACGGGGTAACGCTCAAGGACGCAGTCAAGACCGTCGGTATTTCGGACCAAACATATTACCAATGGAAGAAGGCCGCAAAGTCCGAGGGCGCCGTTCGGAAAGCGCCTGTTTCTGTTCCCGTTACCGACGATCTTGCCGAGTTCACCCAGCTCGAAGAGGAGAACCAACGGCTTCGCAAGCTGTTAGCGGAAAAGTTGCGCACCGAGAATGCAGAACTGCGCAGACGACTCGGTCTTGAGTGAAGCCGACACCGGAATCTCGCGTCATGTGCCCAATTTGACTACAAGGTTCATTGGCTAGCCGATAAAGACAAAAGGCTTGTGGGACCCGCTCGATAGCGCAGGACTCGGCAATCGACATATCCACGCTGAGAGACAGATGAAGACCACACGGCGCAACTTTGTTGTCGAGTACAAAACCAATCGACGGCAGCCGAAGACCCCAGCAAACTCGATCTGGGGTGATACGGATTTGAGGGCACTGGCCCGGGCGGTGGAAAGCGACACGTCGCTGCCACATCGCATCCAGCCGATTGAGGAGCGCCCGCGAACCTCCGCCAATGCCGCGGTCACGTCCGAACGAGTGAAACTGGAGCCGAGCATTGAAAACGGCCATCGCGCCGACGATCCAGGAACAATCCTTTCATTGGACGGCGAAGCCGGTTCATCGCCGCCGCCTCAAATCGAATTGCCGGCGGCAATTGATGCTCAGCCATCCCCCGAAATGGTAGCGGTAGTAAGAGATCACGTACCGTTGTCGAGCGCCGAGAAGCCGCACGTAAACGTTCAGACCATCGAAATTGTCACGCCGTCCGAAAAGGACCATCCTCAGCGATTGAGTGTCCATCTGCCGGACGTGGTTTCGGATGACGATCTGGCGGCGCTCGACGCCGAGAACAGGCGGCTCAAAAAGCTGCTGGCCGACAAACTTCGGACCGAGAACGCTCGCCTGACGAACATGCTTCAGCGGCTCGGCAGCTTATAGTCGGCTTGAGAAGTCGGACCCAGCCAACCGGACATCTCCAACACAGGTTCCGAACTACCGTCAATCGGGAACCACGACCAGTTTGCCGACGAAATTCTTGGCCATGAAGTCCGTTTGGGCGTTGTGGAATTTCGACAACGGATAAACGCCGCCGACGAGCGGTCGGACCTTTCCGCTTTCGATATAGCCGACGAGGCGGCGAAAATCGGCGCGGCTTCCCTGGCTGGAACCGTGCAGCTCCAGCTGCTTCAGATACATCGTCCTGAGATCGAGCTGGACGACCGGGCCTGCAATGGCCCCCGCGGTCGTGTAACGGCCCTCGGGGCGAAGGATTTTCAGAAGATCGTTGAACATCGGGCCGGCCACGAGATCCGCGACCACGTCGATCGGCGCCCCGCCCGTAGCTTCGGTCACCGCCTCGGCAAGGTCGCCTTCCCCGCGCGTCACCACGGCCTCGGCGCCGATCTCGAGTACGGCGGTTTCCTTGCCAGGGCCGG
>NZ_JALBGW010000309.1:0-2021 GCF_023006485.1 Neorhizobium sp. BETTINA12A | reverse complement strand
AATGCGCCGGCTGCTGCGAACACGTTCGCTGCCGCCGCCAAGGTCACGGCTCCGGCTGCGATCGTCGTGCCCGTCGGCATCGAACCCAAGTCGCTGGCCGACGCCGCCGCTGGCGGCGATGCGAACGCGCTCTTTGAGATCGGCGCACGCTTTACCGACGGAAAGGGCGTCAAGAGCGATCTGTCGGAGGCCGCCAACTGGTACAAGCTTGCCGCCGACCGCGGCCTGGCACCGGCGCAATACCGGCTCGCCAATATCTTCGAAAAGGGCACGGGCGTCTCCCGCGACCTGACCAAGGCGATGACCTACTACAAGCAGGCCGCCGATGCCGGCAATGCCAGCGCCATGCACAATCTCGCCGTGCTCTATGCATCGGGCGCCGCCGGCCAGCCGGACTATGCCGCCGCCGTCACCTGGTTCCGCCAGGCCGCCGACTTCGGCGTCGCCGACAGCCAGTTCAACCTCGCCATCCTGCTTGCCCGGGGCAACGGCGTGAAGCAGGATCTCGAAGAGTCCTACAAGTGGTTTGCGGTTGCGGCCAAGGGAGGCGACAAGGACGCCGCCCAGAAGCGCGACGAAGTAGGCAACGCCATGCGCAAGGAACAGCTCGAAAGCGCCCGCGCCAAGGTCGACCAGTGGAAGGTGAAGCCGCTCGACCCGAAGGCCAACTCCGTCAATCTTCCGGACGAATGGGCCTCCGGCAAGCCGCTCACCACGGGCTCGGTCGACATGGAAAAGGCGATCCGCAACATCCAGGCGATCCTGAACAAGAGCGGTTTTGACGCCGGCACCGCCGACGGCAAGATGGGCGCCAAGACCGTGACCGCGATCAAGGCCTTCCAGACCTCGGTTGGCCAGGAGCCGAACGGCAGGATCACCGACGCGCTGGTCAAGGAACTACTTGCGAAGAACAAGTAAGTCGACTTACCCGACCGATATAGGGGAGTTGCGGGATATTAATCACGCCCGCACAAAAACGGTAAAATTGCCGCATTATCTGACACTTGCGAATTGACTTGCGGCCAAGCCCGGGCGCATGACGGATGAAGTCCTTCATGCCCTGTTCACATGGCATGTGAGATCACGTTTCCTTCGCCGCACCGGGCGGACAACCACATCGCGAACGCCCGCGAGGGCGTCGCTTTTTGCCGTGTCGAGGTTCTGCCGTGACTGTCTACCTGCCGATCGCAGAGCTGTCGGTGAACATCTTCATTATTCTGGGCATGGGCGCGGCCGTCGGCTTTCTCTCCGGCATGTTCGGCGTCGGCGGCGGATTCCTGATCACGCCGCTGCTGATCTTCTACAACATCCCGCCCGTCGTGGCGGTCGCGACCGGCGCCAACCAGGTGGTCGCTTCGTCGATCTCTGGCGCGATCACCCATTTCAGGCGCGGCACGCTCGACATGAAGCTCGGTTCGGTGCTGCTGGTCGGCGGTCTGGCGGGGGCGACGGCGGGCGTCTGGGTCTTCTCCTGGCTCCGGCGTGTCGGCCAGCTCGATCTGTTCATCTCGATCCTCTACGTCGTGCTGCTCGGCTCGATCGGCGCGCTGATGCTGCAGGAGAGCCTGCGCGCGCTCAGGCGGGCGAAGAACAAGGAGCCGCTGCCGTTGAAACGGCCGGGCCAGCACAATTGGGTGCACCGGCTGCCGCTCAAGATGCGGTTCAAGAAATCGAAGATCTACCTTTCCGCCATTCCGATCGTCGGGCTCGGCTTCGGCATCGGCGTGCTCACCTCGATCATGGGTGTCGGCGGCGGCTTCATCATGGTGCCGGCGATGATCTATCTCCTGCGCATCCCGACCAATGTCGTCGTCGGGACCTCATTGTTCCAGATCATTTTCGTCACCGCCTACACGACCATGGTGCAGGCGGCGACCAACTATTCGGTCGACATCGTGCTCGCCACGATCCTGATGGTGGCCGGCGTGATCGGCGCGCAATACGGGGTCCGCGTCGGGCAGAAGCTGCGCGGCGAACAGCTGCGCGCGCTCCTGGCCCTGCTCGTGCTTGCCGTCGGCATC
>NZ_JALBGW010000308.1:0-2034 GCF_023006485.1 Neorhizobium sp. BETTINA12A | reverse complement strand
AGGATCGCTTCCGCGCCGGCCTCGCCCATCAGGCCCATATCGCCGCCCATCGGGAAGAAGCTCGGGGAACGCACGACACCGCCGTCGGCAAACGGCGTCACAGACCCCACCAGTCCGCCGATCGCATTGCCCAGCATGTTTTCGAGCGGCTTCAACCCGGCCGCCAGCGCGATATCCGAAAGCCGGTTGCCGAGCCCCTTGAGTACGTCCTCGAGCCCGCGCCCGCCCGTCGTCGCGGATCTGAGGGCCCCGGTCAGTGCGGCCCCGAAGCGCTGCGAGCGGACTTCGAGATCCGCCATCACGCCGGTCAGCGCCTCCGCACCGGACAGGGTGCCGGCCAAACTATTGTCGTCTTCCATGGTGAACTCCTGTTTCGTCGCCCCTGCCCTTCATAGAAATCTCTCAAGATCCGCCCCTCATCCGGCTGCCGCCACCTTCTCCCCGTTTTCACGGGGAGAAGGGCGCAAGTCGCGCCGACCTTGCCCAATCACGGGCAACACGCAAGGCACGTCCCCTCTCCCCGTCAAAACGGGGAGAGGGTTAGGGTGAGGGGCAATTTTGGACGCAACGCCAACTGACAGAAACAAGACGAGCGGCAGACTCACTCATCCGGAAACGCCCGCATCAGCGCGTCCAACCCCGCTCTCTCGATTCCTGCGCCACGCCCCCTTATCCCGCCGGTCATGGCAAAAAATTCGACGGGCGTCAGCGCCCAGAAATCCCTCGGCGGAAGCCGCAGCAGGCAGAGGCCGGCATGCATCACCGTTCCCCAAGGAAACGGCTCAAGCCTCGCCTCTTCGATCGCAGTGTCGGGAACCCCTATTGCGATCGCTCCGATTCCCGCTGCGGCCCTCAAGGGTTTGCCGTGGCCTTCCCGCCCGGCTCCGCAAACGTCGCGGCCAGCAGATCCCCGACAATCTGCGCATAGGCTAAAATTCCGCCCTCGATGCTCATCGCCGCCACCTCATCGTCGGAGAAGAGATTGCCGCCGCCGCGCAGGCCGGCACCGATCAGACGGATCATGTCCGCCGCCTTCAGCCGCCCGGAGGAAAACCGGTCCGCCAGCCCGTTGAGGTCGCCGGCTGCAAATGCCGTTTCCAGCTCCGCCAGCGCGCCAAGCGTCAGGCAAAGAATGCGGCGCTCGCCGCCGATCACCGTCTCGATCTCGCCGCGCCTGCGATTCGCGTGTCCGCCCGCCATCACAGCACTCCGAAGGTCAGGCTGCCGGCCGATTCCAGCGCCAGTTCAAAGCGGATCTCGCCATTGTGCTCGCCGGAATATTCGAGCGCCGTCACCTGGAACGGCCCGGTCACGGTGCCGAAGGCCGGGATCAGGATCTGCCAGGCAAATATGCTGCCGCCGAAGAACGCCGTCCGCACCAGCGCATCGCTTTCCTGATCCTTGAAAATACCGGCTCCGGTCAGCGAAGCGCGCTGCACGCCGGCGCCACCCAAAAGCTCACGCCAGCGCCCGGCGCTTTCGGCATCGGTGATGTCGACGGTCTCGGCATTGAAGGCGAGGCGCTTCGAGCGCAGCCCCGCCACCGTCAAGAACGCGCCGTCATTGTCGATCTTCAAGAGCAGGTCCTTGCCCTTCTGCGCCACCATGTGGAAGTCCTTTCCGCTGTTGTCCGTTTGTCGCTTCCGCACCGTAAAAAGCGGTGCTAGAGCATCGGGCGCTCAACCATCCCTTTCGCGAATGCCTCCCGCCGCCATGCCCAAAATCCTCCCGCTGCGCTCGGCGCAGACGATCGCCGTGCTGGCCGTCACCCAGATCATCTCCTGGGGCACGACCTTCGACATGCTCGGTGTCATGGGCCGCATCGTCGCGCCGGAACTTGACCTTCCGAACGAGGTCGTGTTCTTCGGCCTGTCGATCATGATGCTGGTCAGTGCGCTTACCGGTCCCGCGACCGGGCGGCTGCTCGGCCGCCATGGTGCCGCAAAAGTCATGGCCGGCGCGTCCGTCATCTTCGCCATCGGCCTGCTGCTGCTCGCGAGCGCCCATGAGATCCTGGTCTACGGTCTCGCCTGG
>NZ_JALBGW010000307.1:0-2052 GCF_023006485.1 Neorhizobium sp. BETTINA12A | reverse complement strand
CCCGCCGTCCGGCCCCACAGCCCCCGCGCATCCCGGTGCCGCAGCCGCAGGCAGACAATGGCATGCGCGACATCGCCCAGGCGCTGGTCAGCCTGCGCCAGGAGCTGAAGCAGGATATTTCCGAAAGCGTCGCCCGCGAAATGAGCGCGTTGCGCTCCGAAATCCGCTCGATCAAATCCATTGCCGAAGACCAGAACTTCAGCGAGGATCTGCGCGGCGACCTTGCCCGGCTTGCCGAAGGCATCAGCCAACTCGGCTACCAGGCGACGCCGGAGGCGGCCGGCCTACGCCGCGAATTCGAGGAACTGCGCGCCGTCATGGACGGCCTTGCCCGCGAGGATTCGGTACGGCGGATGGAAACCCGCTGGCAGGGTCTCGAAGATCGCATGCACGGCCTCGACTCCACGGCATTGCGCGAGGAACTCGTTTCGCTCGCCTACCGGATCGACGACATCAAGGGCCAGCTCGGCGAGATGAGCGACAGCCCGGTCATCCGCGCGCTCGAACAGAAGCTGATCACGGTCGCGAGCGCCATGGAGCAGCTCGGCTCACGCATGCAGCCGAACGATTCGGTCATTGCCGAACAGTTCGCGACACTGGACGAGCGGCTGGACGAAATCAGCCGCGCGATTGCCGCCGGCAGCCGCGCCTCGGCATCCGCCTCCATCGACCAGTCCTTCCTGCAGCGTCTGGATGGCCGCATCAGCGCGCTTGCCGACCAGATCGAAGCCATAGGCCGGGTAACCCACACCCAGACCGACCCGGCCGAAATGCTCTCCGCCCGCATCGAAGCGCTGACCGGCCGGATCGAGGAGCTCACCGACGAACAGGCGGCCATGCGCCTGGAAGAGCGGCTCGAGCAGCTTTCGCTGATCCTCGAACAGGCCCAGAAGCCTTCCCAGGATCCCGAGCTTTCCGCCTATCTCGCCGATATTTCCCGCAAGATCGACGGGTTGGAACAGGGCAGCGTCAACGACGTACTCGCCGAACGGCTCGACTATCTCGCCCGCCGGATCGAGGAGATCGGTTATCAGCCGCATGCCCAGTCGGCATTGGACGAGAATGCGTTCGGGCGGATCGAAGACCGGCTGACCGACATTGCCGCCCGGCTTGACGAGGCGACGGCTTCGCCGCGTGGCGACGACGGCGCGCTTCGCAGTCTCGAAGACCAGATCGCCCATCTTTCGGTGCTGATCAGCCAGCCACAGCATGGCGCCGGCGCTCTTCCCGCCGAATTCGAAAACCGCATGACGGCGCTCGAAAGCTATATGGCGACCAATGACGAATACATCATCGAGGCTGCCCGCCAGGCCGCCGAGACGGTGGTGGAAGCCTATTCCCGCAATGGCATGGCAGGCGGGCCGGGTGTCGCTGCCGACATGGCGGCACTTTCGGCGCTTGCGGACGACCTTCGCCATCTCGAAGACCTGACGCGCCATTCGGACGACCGCACCCACCAGACCTTCGAAGCCCTGCACGGCACCCTGGTGCAGATCGCCGACCGGCTGGACGGCATGGAAGAACGTTTCGTCTCCTCCGCCCATGCGGAGCGGGATCGCTATCATGAAGAACCGGCGCGTTACGAAACCCGCCCTGCCCCGGCCATGCCGGCGGCCGCACAGCTTTCCGTTGCCGCTGCCGAAGAGCTGATGAGCTACGAGCTCGCGGAGGCTGAGGCGAACGAACAACCGGCCGCAACCTTTGGCCACCGCGCAAAGGCCCCTGAAGAAGCGCCTTTCGACGAGACCGTACTTCGCGCCGATCATGTCGTCACCAAGGACACCCCCGCCAGGGACAAGGCGGCCAAGACCAGCCTGCTGACCGAGCTTTCCCGCCGCTTCCTGCCGGGCGGCAAGGGCGAGGCGCCGAAGGGCGGCCGCACCGTCATCGAGCCGACGCCGCCGCTCGATCCTTCCGACGTGCTGCCGGCGGATCGCCAGAACGATCTTCTGGAGCCGGGATCCGGCGCCCCCGACGTCAAGAAGATCCTCGAGCGGGTTCGCGCCAGCCAAGCCGCCGGCGAATTCGACGCCGACCGGACGAGTGCCGCCG
>NZ_JALBGW010000306.1:0-2058 GCF_023006485.1 Neorhizobium sp. BETTINA12A | reverse complement strand
GACGGCGGCATAGTCCGGGGCCGGATCGAGCGCGGTGATCGGCATGGTGTTGGCGGTCGCAGCACTGCCGTCCGGATACATGTAGAGCGTCGAGCGGCGCACGGCGTTCCAGATGCCGTTGTTGAAGACGACCGTCAGCAGCGGCAGTTTCAGCGCGGTTGCCGTCTGGTGGCAGGCGACAGGGTTGGCGAACATGTAGGAGCCGTCGCCGATCGTGGCGATCACTTGGCGGCTGCGGTCGCCAAGCTGGGCACCGAGCGCTGCGGTCAGGCCGAAGCCGAGACCGCCGGAAAGCGGGGTCGAGAAGTAGGATTTCGGATATTTGAAGCTCATCACCGACGGATCGATGCCGAGTTCGTTCACGACAGTCGTCTTTTCGTCCAGGATATCGGAGATGCAGCGGCTGACATAGGCCGGTGTCATCGGCGAACCGTTGCCCATGGCGGCGCGCTTGTCGGCGGCCTCGGCCTGGGCCGCCTTGATCTTCGCCCATTTTTCGCGGCGCTCGGAGAAGGTTTCGGATGCCGGCACGCGCTCGGCCATCGCAGCGGCAAGCGCCGCGATCGTCTTGTTGACGCCGCCGGCAAGCGCGATGTCGATCGGAAAACTGCGGATCGGTACGCGGCTATGCTGCGGGTCCGGACCGATGGCGATGACCTTGGCGCCGGCTGAAAGCTCCGTATGGTCTGAAATCCACGGAACCGCGGCATTGATCACGACCACGACATCGGCTTCCTTCAGGACCTGGGTCGAGTCGCGGCCGATCATCATTGGGTGGCCGCTCGGCAGTGCCAGGCGGGTTGCCCACATCTCGATTGTCGGCAGCGCGAACTTTTCGACGAAACCGGCGAGCGGCTCGAAATCCGCAGCGAGCTCCGGGCTCTGGGTAATGATCAGCGGATTTTTGGCCTTGGCGAGCAGGTCGGCAGCCTGAGCGACCAATTCCGGATCGGCCGGGCCGTAGGTGGTCGGGGTGACTGTCGAGCGGTGACTGATCTCGACCTTAGCACCTTCGGCCAGCGCCTCGCGCGGCAGGCTCAGATAAACGGGACCGCGGGGCTCGCTCATGGCGATGCTCATGGCGCGGTCGATGACGATGCCCGCCTGTTCCGGATAACGCAGTTCATAGTCCCATTTGACCACTTCGCGGACCATGCCGCCCTGGTCGAACATTTCCTGGCCCCAATGGATAGGCGAGGAACGCGAGCCGAAGCGGCCGTGTTCGGTAATCGGCGTGCGGCCGGAGAACATCATCACAGGCACGTTTTCCGACCGGGCGTTGATCAAGCCCATGACCGAATTGGCAAGCCCGACATTGACGTGAACGATGACGCCGGCCGGTTTTGACGTCATCAGGTAATAGCCATGCGCCATGCCGACTGCGACACCCTCATGCGGGATGACCAGAGCTTCCGGCATTTTCAAGCCAGTTTCCGCTTGGCGGGCAAAGGCCTCGATGATCGACGGAAAGTCGGTGCCGCCATTGGCGAACAGGACATCGATGCCGGCGGCCTTCATGTGGGTCAGCACAGCTTCGGCGGCGAAGGTGCCGGTCGGTTTTTCGTGTTTCATGCTGCAATCCTCTTGGAAACTTTTAAGAACCCGCCAGAAACTCGTCCGTCAGGTGATGCTGACCGTCTTGGTAACCATGTAGGCATCGACGCCCTCGATCCCGACTTCGGAACCGTGGCCGCTGGCCTTCACCCCGCCGAACGGCGTTTCCGGCATGGAGATATTGAAGGAATTGATGCCGACCATGCCCGCTTCCAGCGCGTCGGAAAGTTTTGCGATGGTCTTGTGCGAATTGGAGAAGGCATAGGCCGCAAGGCCGTAGGGCAGTTCATTTGCTTTGGTGACCGCATCGTCGAAATCCGAGAAGCGGTTGAGCACCGCGACAGGGCCGAACGGCTCCTCGCTCATGATCCGCGCATCGCCTGGCACGTCGGCGAGAACAGTCGGGGCGTAGAAAAAGCCTTCGTTGTTGATGCGATGGCCGCCGGCGAGCAGTTTGGCGCCCTTGGAGGTGGCGTCCTGCACCAGCGCCTCGATCGCGTCGCG
>NZ_JALBGW010000305.1:0-2078 GCF_023006485.1 Neorhizobium sp. BETTINA12A | reverse complement strand
CCGTCTCGCCCTCGATCGCGGCAGCAACCGCCGCCTCGGTCATGCCGGCCATCACCTTGCGATAGGCCGCCTGCAGCATCTGGTCCTTGCTGCTGAAATAGTGCCGGATCAGCCCGCCGGTGACGCCGGCGCGCATGGCGATCTGACGGACCGTCGCGCCCTGGATGCCGAACTCGGCAATGCAATCGAGCGTCGCGGCAATCAGGTCCTCGCGCCGCTCGGCCTCGCTTGCCCTATGGTAGGTGCGGCGGTTCACGGGGGGCATCTCCTGAGGAACGGGCAGGCCGTTCTTCGCACGGCGTCAGGGCTTATTATACGCTCGAATAATTCGCGCAAGCAAATTCCTTGAGCGTCCGCCGCATCTGCGTCGTATGGTCGGCGAAAATACGTCGCAAATTGTAACTTTCTATCAGTTTTTGGGGGTCGTTATTAAGAGATCCTACACCTTAGCCTTCACAATATGGAACCGATACACCCCATGCTGGGTGGTGACCGCGGCGGATTGGGGGATCATAATGTCGTCGGCTGAAGAAAAACACGAACTGCAAAAGCGCCTGGATTTCATCGGTCTGGATCAGGAAGCGCGAGCGACGCTTCGTCGTCTTGCGCCGATCATCAATGCCGGTCTTTCGGCAGCTCTCGGCACGCTTTACAAGAAGATCCAGTCGACACCCGACACCGCCAAGTTCTTCGCCAGTCAGGCTCACACGGAGAGCGCCAAGAAGCGCCAGATGAGCCATTGGAACGTCGTCGGCGAAGCCAAATACGACGAGCGTTATGTGGAAAGTGTGCGGGCCGTCGGCGCCGCGCATGCCCATTCTGGCCTCGATCCGCGCTGGTATATCGGCAGTCAGGCGCTGGTCGTGGAAAGCCTCATCCACAAGGTGATGGCCGAGAACTGGCCGTCCCGTTTCGGGCGCGGCAAATCCGAAAAGCTCGCCAAGGACGTCGCGACGCTGGTCAAGGCGGCGATGCTCGACACTGACTATTCGATCTCCGCCTATCTGGAGATACAGGCAGAACAGCGCCGCCACGCCGAGGAGGCGAAGCTCGCCGCCGACGAGGAGCAGGAAGTTGCGCTCGAGGCTCTGGACGACGTGCTGAAGGGCCTTGCCGCAGGCGATCTGGAGAGCCGGCTTTCCACCGCTCTTCCTGAAAACTTCGTCAAGATGGCGGAAGGCTATAACGGCAGTGCCGAGAGGCTGCGCGGCACATTGGCGACCGTGCGCCATGCCGGCGAGGAAATCCTCGTCAGCACCAACGGTATCTCCCAGGCCTCGAAGGATCTTGCCCGGCGGACGGAGGAACAGGCCCAGGGCCTGGAGGAGAGTTCCGCGACACTGCACCAGCTCACCCACAGCGTTTCCGGCACCGCCGAAGGCGCCAGCAAGGCGGCCGGGGCCGTCGATGTAGCGCTTTCGGAAGCACGGGCCTCGGGACCGGTCGTCAAGCAGGCCGTCGCGGCGATGGGCGAGATCGAACGGTCGTCCGACGAGATTTCAAAGATCATCGGCGTCATCGACGAGATCGCCTTCCAGACCAATCTTCTGGCGCTCAACGCGGGCGTCGAGGCGGCGCGTGCCGGCGAAGCCGGTCGCGGTTTCGCTGTCGTGGCGCAGGAAGTGCGGGCGCTGGCGCAGCGATGCGCCGATGCCGCCAAGGAGATCAAGGATCTGATCTCCGACAGTTCGCGCCAGGTGCAGGCGGGCGTCGACCTCGTCAATAATGCCGGTGCGGCGCTCAGCCAGATCACCACGCGCATCGACGACATCAACACCATCGTCAAGACGATCGCCACCGAGGCGGCGCATCAGTCGATAGGCCTGCATGAGGTCAACGGCGCGCTGAGCCGGATGGATTCGCTCACCCAGGAAAATTCGGCCATGGTGCTGGATACGTCGAAACAGACGTCGGACCTGCGCGATGCGGTGGAACGGCTGGTGACGGCGTTACGCGGCTTCAAGACCCGCAGTGCGGAACGGCTCGCCCGCGATCGCCAGAAGCGGGAAGAGATGCCCGGCCGTCGCCTCGTCGCCTGATCAGCGCCTTCCGCCGGCCAGCCGTACGGCCTCCGGCCT
>NZ_JALBGW010000304.1:0-2139 GCF_023006485.1 Neorhizobium sp. BETTINA12A | reverse complement strand
GTGCGGGCCTTCGCCAAGGCGATGCATGTCTCCGCCTCGACGGTGGTGGAGGCCTATGAGCGGCTGGCCGCCGAGGGGCTGATCCGCTCGCGACCCGGATCGGGTTTCTACGTGTCGACGCCGCTGGCGCCGCTGTCGCTCTCCGAGATCGGCCCGAAGCTCGACAGGGCGATCGATCCGTTCTGGGTATCACGACAGGCGTTGGAGGAGGGTGACCTGCTGAAGCCCGGCTGCGGCTGGCTGCCGTCCTCCTGGATGCCGGAGGCGGCGATCCGGAGGGCTTTGCGCAGCCTGTCGCGCAGCGAGGACCGGGTCCTGTCCGACTACGGCACGCCGCTCGGCTCGCCGCAACTGCGGCAGCTCCTCTCCCGGCGAATGGGCGAACACGGCATACCGGCCGCTTCGGACCAGATCATCCTCACTGAATCCGGCACCCAGGCGATCGACCTTCTCTGCCGTTTCCTGATCGAGCCGGGCGATGCGGTTCTGGTCGACGATCCCTGTTATTTCAATTTCCATGCCCTGCTGCGTGCGCATCGCGCAAAGGTCGTCGGCGTGCCGATGACGCCGGCCGGGCCGGATGTCGAGGCTTTCGGAAACGCGATCGAGGCGCACAAGCCGCGGCTCTACATCACCAATTCGGCAATCCACAATCCGACCGGCGCCACGCTTTCGCCGGTCGTGGCGCACCGGCTGCTGAAACTCGCCGACCGCGCCGGCCTGACGATCATCGAGGACGATATCTTCGCCGACCTGGAACATGAGCCGGCGCCGCGACTTGCCGCCTTCGATGGCCTTGACCGCGTCGTGCATATCGGCAGCTTTTCGAAGACCCTGTCGGCTTCGGTGCGCTGCGGCTTTATCGCCGCCAGGCCGGAATGGATCGAAGGTCTGGTCGACCTGAAGATCGCCACCAGCTTCGCGGCGGGCCGGTTGTCCTCGGAGCTCGTCTTGCTGCTGCTGACCGACGGCAGCTACCGGAAACATCTGGAAGAACTGCGCGTCCGGCTGTCGCGGGCAATGGACGCGACGACGGGCCGGCTCGTAACACTCGGCATCACCCCCTGGCTTCAGCCGCGCGCAGGCCTGTTTCTCTGGTGCCGGCTTCCGAACGGGATAGAGGCGGCGGATGTGGCGCGCGCCTGCCTTGCCGACAATATCGTGCTCGCTCCCGGCAACGCGTTCAGCCTCTCCCAGAATGCCGGAAGTTTCCTGCGCTTCAACGTGGCGCAGTCGGAGGATGCGAGGATATTCCGGAGCCTCGAACGGGCGCTCGGCCGTTGTGGTTAACAATGAGTTGACAGCTGTCAACCGGGCTCAGGGGGTCGCCTGCCGTCGTGCTCAGTTCTGCGCCAGCGTCGTGCGCGGCCCTATCCAGCTGTGCCACTGCTCTTCCGAGCCATGGAAGACGTTGAGGTCGATCTTGCCGGCGACGCCGTGCGACAGGCCGGAGCCGGAATATTGCCAGAACAGCCATTTGCGGCCCGGATAGACCTTGGAGGGATGCTGCGCAACGGCACGCAGCCAGAAGGGATAGTTGAGAAGCTCGCCCGACAGGTTGTCCTCGTAGAAATCCGGCGCCGTGTAGATGATCGGCCGCTGGCCGTAATAGCGCTCCAGCTTGTCCATGAAGACCTGCATCTTGTCGAGCACCCGGGCGCGCGAAAGTTTTGCCTTGCAGTTCGACTCGCCATTCCATTCGACGTCGATGACCGGCGGCAGCGCGTCCGGATCGCGCGGCACGTTGCGGATGAACCAGTCGGCCTGTTCGCCGGCGGTGCGGCACCAGTAGAAGAAGTGGTATGCACCGCGCTTGATGCCGGCTTCCTTGGCCCCGCGCCAATTGGTCTTGAACATCGGATCGAGATGGTCGCCGCCGTCGGTCGCCTTGATATAGGCGAAGTTGGCCCCTTGTGTCCTCAGCTTCGCCCAGTCGATATCGCCCTGCCAGCGCGACACGTCGACGCCGTGGACGGCATAACTTCTCGGCGACACTCTGCCGAAGTTGATCGGCTTGGCATCGCGGAACTGGCGGCTGTAGATCTGCATGCGACCGCGGCGAGGGGCGGGTTCCGCCTCCGGGCTGTCGGGCATCAGCATGGCGACCGGTCGCTCGGCGGGAAGCGGCATGCCGACCGT
>NZ_JALBGW010000303.1:0-2151 GCF_023006485.1 Neorhizobium sp. BETTINA12A | reverse complement strand
ATCGCGGCGGGTGTTGCGGTCGTAGCGCAAGCCCACCAGCGCGTCGATCACCGTCGGCGACAGCGCTTCGCGGCGCACGATGGTGCGGGCATGCGCTTCCCCTTGGGTGCGGGCGATGGCGATCAGCGCATCGTCGGAAAGGCAGGTCGAGGAGGTCAGGAACGGGGCCGCGACCGCGATCGGTTGGCTGGCGATGAAGAAGGCGACGGCGGGGGGTATGTTCTTGCACTGGGAGAGGGCCGCGACCGCATCGCGGCGGGCTTCTTCGGACGATGCGGAAAACAAGGGGGCGAAGAGCTCGGCGAACTGTCGAAGCTCCGACCGCGAAGGGTACGGTAGGCTTTCGAAGCTCGTCACCGTGGCCATCAGCACCACATCCTTCTTACGCATGGCCTGGGGCCTTTCAAGGTCTCGAAACTCATTCGTCACTGGCAAACTCGCAATCAACGCAAAACAAATCCGGAGTGCCGAACGCCGATCAGGTGTGCCGGAAAAGCCCGCCTGGCGCTCTCATCGTACCTTGCCTGGGAAACTCCCGGTGGCGCGCGCCCGCTCACGCAGCTGTGAGAACATCTGCAGAATGGTGTCGCCTTGGTTTAACCGGATGCTAACTCTTGGAGGGTTAACGGTCTGTGAAAATGGATCGTTTTGATACGTCCGTGATTTCTTGCAGTTTCCCTGTTTCGGCCAGGAAATTGCGGCTGCGATCGGCGCCTGCGGAGGCGGTGAACCAAACCGAGGCTCCTGCGTTTTGGCTGCGGACAACAGACATCCACCGGTAGCAACTGCTATATTAGCAGTAAGGAATTGTTAACGGTGGTCTGGCTGAATCATGGGGTAACCGGCGTGTGTTTTGCCGGGTTTCAAGTACCGGATGGCCCCGCGTCCCTGGGACCTTCTCCATAACGGCCGGTTCAGGCGGAACCGGCCGTCCATGTCGAAATGTCGTTGCGCTTTCGAACAAGGCGCACAGGCGAGAAAGGCGCGGATGCCCGAACTTCTATCTCGGGATGCGTCAGGCCCTTGGAGAGGGCAGGGTGAGATCGGTCCGTCTTCATCCGTCTCGAATTCCTTAAACGGAGACGAGCATGGCAGAGATCGTAATATTGAACAGATGGCGCAGCGAGCATCAGCGCCGGCCGCAGATCAAGATCGGCGAAAGCGACAATGCCGGGCAGCTCCTGCTGTTCACTGGCGTGCGTTACGAGCGTTTCGAAGACCTGGGCGACCGCAAGGCCGAAAACCACGCGGTGCGCGCCGAATAGCCGGCAAGACAGACATCAGAACCGGCTTCGGGAGCGCCATTCGAACGGTGCGCAGGTTGCCTGGTTCAGGAATTGCGACACGATACCCGCAAAGCTCGGTTGCGGGACGAGACTTCTCAGGACGGCATAGCCAGCCGTCTCTTTGGCTTCCACCAGGATCGACTGCGAGACTGCCTGCGGCAGCGCCTTGCGCAATGCGGTCGTCTGCGCTGGGGAGGCAATCACCACATCCAGCACGCCGCCGGCCGATGTCCGGTCATTGATGCTGAACACCTCGTTCGACGACTGGTCGTAGACGCCGAGCGACCAGAAGGGCACGCCGCCATTGGCGGCCGTCAGCCGGACCGGCCCGTCGGAGATATCGAAGGCGCAGACCGTCGCATCGACGAACGGATCGTCCTTGGCAAGCCCGGCGCGATCCGGCTTTTCTCCCAGCCGGTAGAAGCGGAAGATCTCCCCTTCCGCCAGCACCCGCGTATAGGCGTCGCGCTCACTGAAACTCGGCAGCGCCAGCACGATGATCAGGTGCAGCAGCGCCGCGCCGATCAAGCCGGTGATCACCGCCAGCAGCGCCTTCAGCGCGAACCCCCGGGATACCGGCTCCGCAGCTCTCGAACTCACCGACCTCAAACGTCTAAATCCAAGCCTTCTAGACATTGCCGCACCCGGTCTTCTCGATACGCGGCATGGTGAGGTCGATCAGGCCGGAGCTGCCGGCCGTCGGCGTGTCGAACAGCGTCAGCGTCAGCCGGAACGCGCCAGGCGCTGCGACGGCCAGCCAGTTGCCGGGTTTGGCGGTTGCGGAAATCGCGATGTCGAAACCGCCGTCGCTGTCGCCGTCGCGCAGCACGATGCGGGAGTTGAGCGCAGTCGGCAGGTCCGATTG